>CAZZPX010000494.1:0-2017 GCA_964655955.1 uncultured Phycisphaerales bacterium
CAACTGGATGATGGTGTCGAGGCGTCGACCGACATTCCGCAGCTTCCCGACCTCCTCGTTGACGATGCGAACCTCGAGATCTCGCACGGCGGCGAGGTCGTAGAGACGCTGACGCTTTCGTTCGCAGGCCAGGCGCCGCGCGCTCTGGAGTACCAGGCGAACCTGAGCGTCGAGGGCGTCGGCGAGGCATCCGCGTCGCTCGCCATCGGCGCGACCTGGCGGCATGACCTGGCGGTGAAGCTCGATTCGGCGCAGCCGCTCATCAGAGCGCTCGCGCTGGATGGAATCGACGCCCTGACCTCCACTGGCCGCTGGCAGGGCGAACTCACGCCTGACGGCACGCTCCGCGGTCGACTCAGCCTCGAGGCGCTTACGACAGACCGCGTGGAAATGCATGGCGCCGCGCTGCTGACCGCAAGCGACGCGGGCGTGACGCTCGAACCGGATGATCTCTGGATCGACCCGGCGGGGGATGACCCGCTCGCGCCCCTCCGCCTGCATCGCGGCGCCGTTTCCATCGCCGGCGAACACATCCGGCTCAACAACCTGGCGCTGAGCGTGCAGGCTGTGGACGCGGAAGCCTCGGGCGACTGGAACCTGCGCCACCAGCGCGGTGAAGTCGAGGCGATCTGGAACATCCCGGCCGGGGCGTACGGGCAACTGCGGCACCACGGCTCGGCCACGCTCGTCGCCGCCCTGCGGCAGGCGGGACGCATCCAGATTCAAGGCGAAGTCGACGCCTTCGGGCGCGGCGGCGGGCAGGCCTACGAATCGAACCTCTCGCTCGCCGTGCGTGGCCCGAGCCTCGACGAATTGCACTTGCGCCTCAGCTTCCCCACGCTGCTCTATCGCGACGGCCAGGGTGAGGTCGAACTCTCAGGCCTGCGTCTCGAAGGCGACTACCAAGACGACGCGATTCGCCTGGCGTCGCTGAGCGTGCCGCAGGCGCAGAGCACCTTCGCCGAGGGCTCGTACCACCTCCAGACGCGGCAATGGTCGTTGCTGCTCGAGGCGGATCAACTGACGCTGCCGCGCGTCGACCTGCCGCCTTTCGACCTGGCGCTCGAGTCGTCCGGGACGGGCGGTGAGTCGGCGCAGTGGCAGGCAGCGGCCATCGGCACCGGATTCCAGGCGCGCAGCCATGGTCGCTATGACGCGCTGGCGTCAAAGCCGCTGGAGGCGTCCGCCGCCGTCGATGTCGCGCTCGACGAGGGCGAGGCGGGCCTCGCGAAGTGGGCGGGCGGCAGCACTCTCCAGGTGGACGTTGCGGGTGGGCTTGAGCCCCTGGATCTCGCCGGGCGCGCTCGCATCACCGGCCGGCGCCTTGCCTACGGCGACGCCAATCTCGGCGACCTGGGCTTCGAAGGCGACGTCAACCTGCGCGGCGGCGCCTTCGCGCTCGAATCGGACGAGTTCCAACTCCTCGAAGGAACCTGTGTGGTCTCAGTCGAGCAGGCTCTCGAAGGGGAAGGGCTGCGCGTCAGTCTCCAGTGCCGCCAGGCGCAGCTTGCACGCGTTTCCGATCTGCTGCATCTGGAGCCCGCGCTGGCCGGAGTCTTCGACGCATCGCTGCGGGCTCGCTTGCACGGCGCGGATCTCGCCAGGGCGGAAGTCGAAGGGGAGTGGCAGGTGAGCGCACTGCAGGCAGGCAAGTTCGAGGCTGACACGGCGGCGGGCCGCATTACCGCCGAGAATGGCGCGGCTTCCCTCACCGATCTCGATGTGCGGCGCAACGGCGGAAACATCACCGGACGCGCGCGCTTCGATCTCATCAGCCGGCGCGATCTGGCGGCGGATGTAGCCGTCAGCGACTGGCCCGTGTCGATCGGCCAGCTCGATCTCGGGGTGGGCGGCTGGGCGCGCGGAACGCTCGACGTCGTCGAGCTTACCGCCCGTGGAGACGTGCAGGCGGCCAGCGAGATGATCTTCCGCGGGCGCGATCTGGGTCGGATTGAGCTTGCTGGCAGCATCACCGAGCGCACGCTCGATGTCGATGAGATTTCTCTGGAGGCGGCTG
>CAZZPX010000494.1:2027-3112 GCA_964655955.1 uncultured Phycisphaerales bacterium
CCCCTGGCGGACCGGGGCGGGTGTCGACGCGACCGACCGCTGGACCGCGACGACAGCCGACCTCCAGGCGGACTCGATCGATCTCACCGCCTTTGCCGCGGCGTTGGGATTGGCTGAAGGGGTGGCAGGGACAGGCTCCGGCTCGATCACGGCTGGGCCCGCCGACGATCCGCGCGCCTTCGGACCGCTCAAGCTGCGCGCCGACCTCGTCTTCGACTCGGCGGATTATCGCGGAATCGACGTGGGCAGCGCCGAATTTGTCGCCTACCTTGGGGCGCAACGCAGCGTGTTGGACGTCGGCGTCGTACACGCGGCCGGCGGTCAGATCGACCTGTGGGCCAGCACCAACATGCACGCCGACGAGCGCTACGTACAGGCCCACGCCCGCTGCCAGGGCCTCGATCTCAACGAACTGGTAAGCGCGGTTCGCCAGTTGGACGATCCGGTTCCCGGCCAGGTCGACGGTCACCTCTCCGCGGCCGGGTACCTGGACGGCAAGCCCCGGCTCTTCGGAGAAGGCAGGCTCCAACTGACGCAGTCCGACCTGGTGCACCTGCCCGTTGTCGATGTGCTCTACGGCGCGCTGAATCTCGTCTCCGCACGCGACATCGGCGGCTTCGGCGACGCTCGATTCACACTCAACGACCGCACGCTGCAACTCACCAATCTGCGCTACTACAACCGCGGCGCGGAGATCCTCCTGCGCGGTGAAGTCGTCGACATCTTCGAAGGCGCCCAGAGCCCCGTCACCGGCGTCGGCGTCGGCTTCGTGAGGCCCCTGCAGGATATCGGCCTGCCCCTCTCGGACTACCTCGATCGGCTGCTTGCCGGGGCACAGACGGGAGCAGCCTCCGTGCAGATCGGCGGCGTGCTGGGCGAACCGGAGACCAGAATCGTCCCCCTCGCCGATGTGCGCGGCACCCTCGACCGGTTGCTCGGCACCGCAGCCGAGTGAGCCGTTCCACGCCGCGGCCTGCCTTTTCTACACTGTTTCTTATGGTTTGCAACCAGCCAGCCTGGCTCAACTGGTCGCAGTACGTCGCCGCTCGCGCCGCGGGCGCAGCCGTCGGCGTCTTCGACACCAC
>CAZZPX010000495.1:0-3105 GCA_964655955.1 uncultured Phycisphaerales bacterium
GGTACTCCGTTTGGCCGCGAAGCGTCCCGCGGGCTTGGCCGGGAGTTGAGCGCCGCCATGCCGACCCGATCAGTGCATGAGCTTGAGGATGAGAAAGCCGCCGACGAGCAGCGCCATGAAAACGAGGCAGAGCAGGTTGAAGTAGCGGTCGATGAACGGCAGCGCTTTGGGGCCGATCAGCCAGAAGACTCCGGCCACCAGGAAGAAGCGCATCCCTCGACCCACCGCAGAGACGAGAACGAAAGGGAGCAGCGGCTGGGCGAAGACGCCCCCCGCGATGGTGAAGACCTTGAAGGGAATGGGCGTGAAGGCAGCGGCGAAGAGGATCCAGATGCCCCAGCGGTCATACCAGCCTTCCACGAGCGCAAACTTCTCCTCCGTGAAGCCGGGGATGTAGTCGAACATGAACTGGTCGAGCGCTTCCCACGCGCCCCAGCCGATCCAGTAGCCGAGGATTGCGCCCAGGACGCTCGCCACCGTGCACACCGTCGCGAACCACATCGCCTTCCTGCGCTCGCCCAGGCAGAGCGGCGCCAACAGCACATCCGGCGGAATGGGAAAGAAACTCGACTCGGCGAAACTGATAAGAAACAGGGCAGACGTCGAGTGGCGGCTTCGCGCAAAGGAGAGCACCCAGTCGTACAGCCGGCGATGCAGCGCCCAGCGCGGCACGGGCGGCGCGAGCGTCCGGGCCGGACCGGGTCGAGCGTGCGAACTCTGCTCCGCGCCTGGGTCGGCCGTCTCGGGCGTCGAGGTCTCGGGCGTGCTTCTGGTCACTGGGATCTCCGGGCGTGGTTGTCCGCGGCAGGCGGGGCGCACCGATCGACGCGGCCATGCGTTGGCTGCATCGGTGATCTGGCGGCGGAACGTGAGCCGCGCCGCCGGGTGCGGCTACGCAGCCGAGCCGCCCGGGGTTCAATCGCCGATCTGGTCTGCGAGCACCTGCTCGGCCTGCTGGCGGCGGTGATCGGCGAGCCGCATGCGCAGCTCGCTGTCGCTCAGCGAGAGGACCTGGGCGGCAAAGAGCGCAGCGTTCACGGCGCCGTGCGAGCCGATCGCCATGCTCGCCACCGGGATCCCCTTTGGCATCTGCACGGTGGAGAGGAGCGAATCCAGCCCGTCGAGCGACCATGCCTGCATCGGCACCGCCACGATGGGCAGGAGGGTCTTGCTGGCGATCACGCCCGCGAGGTGGGCCGCCCCCCCAGCCGCGGCGATGATCACCCGCACGCCGCGCTTCTCCAGCGTCGAGAGATACTTGGCAAGCTCGTCGGGCGTGCGATGGGCGGAGTAGACGCGCACTTCGTGCTCGATCTCGAGTTCCTCGAGCGTCTTGTGCGTGCGCTGCATGGTTTCCCAGTCGCTCTTACTCCCCATGAGGATGGCGACTCGTGGATGTTCGGTTTCGAATTTCGGCATGGTGAAGGGGAGCGGACAAAGGGACTGAGGGACCGAGCGGACGGTGGATCATGGGGACTTCAGTCCCCATGGCGAGACAGCATATAACCGGAATCGGGGGCGCCTCGCAACCCGTCAGTCGCGCTTCTCTTTTGCCTGCTCCGAGGCGGCCTCGGCTGCTCCCTCGGGCTTCGTCTCCGGCTTCGCCGTTTCCCGCTGCGGCGGCTCGGGCGGCGGAGACGCCGCTTCGGGCTTTGCGCTCTGCTGCTGCGCCTGGGCCGGCGGCGTCACGGGGGCCTCGGGCTTGCCCGTCTCCGCCTGGCGCTCCTCCGCGTCGTGCTGATCCTCTTCCGCCTGTTTCTCGGCGCGGCTCTTGCGCTTGTCGCTGATGTCGTGGCGAGCGTGCGATTCGTCGTGTTGCTCGTGCTCCTGGGTCAGGTGCACGCCGATCAGCGTGCCGTCCCAGTCGAAGCGCTCGGCGACGGTGTTCTCCTCCGCCTTCATCTCCCCCTTGGTGGTGCGCCGCACGGTGAGTTGATACGACGCCGGGCCGGAGATGATCAGCATCTTACCGGCGTGATCGCGGCAGAGTTCGCGGACGCGGCGCAGCGTGCCGCTCCCTTCGCCGGTTTCCACCACGCGCGCCAGCCAGTCGCACTCGTGCCCGGCCGACTTGGCCAGTTCTTCGTTCTCGCTCGCCTTGATCGTTTCGCGCAATCCCGCGCCAAGGTCGCAGACCGCGATATCGACGCCGGCCGGCCTGGGATGATGCGAGATGAAGAGCCACGCGGGCGAGTCGATCCGCCCATGCTTGATGACGTTGTCCACGAGGATGCGCGTGGTCTCCACGAGGCCGTTCTTGATCTCCGGCGCATCTGCGAGCAGTTCGGCGAACGCTGCGTCTATCTGCGCGAGGTATGGTTCGGCATCGTCGAGTTCAGGTGTGATGCGTAGAAAGGCGAAGTGGCCCCTGTCGTCGAAGTGAAAGATCGGCGCTTCCTTGTTGCCGATCGCCTCGATCAGGCCCGTGCGGCTGAGAAATCCCTCGATGCGCTGAGCCCGCTTCTTGGGATAGGCGAACTCGATGGTGTTGGCGTTCTTCTCCGCCCAGGCGGCGATCAGGGCCAGCGAGGTCACCGTGACGTGCGGTACGAGGAAGTTCGCCGTCAGGTAGCAGCGCTGGCGCGGGACGCGGCAACGCTGCAAGGCGCGCACGAGCGGGCCCACCTCCTGCCGCTGCAAGCCGTCCCCCTTCGCCGTGATGTCGAAGCTGCGGCCGGTCGTCGCCTTGACGTACTCCACGAGCAGATGTCGCACATCCGGCGGCGCTTGCTCGCTGCGCGCCAGTTCGAAGACGTCATTGCGCCAGCGCGAGCCGCGGTCGAGGCTGTCGTAGACCGCCTGCCGGGGCACGTTCAGATCTCGCGAGGCCGCGAGCTTGTGCGAGAGGTACTCGACGATGCCGTCGCGGCGCTTCCGGCGGGGAAGTTCGCGCAGTTCTTCGAACGTGATCATGGTCCGCCGATGATACCACAGCCCGAGCGCCGGCACCGTGGCGCGGAGGACGCGCGGTTGGCGCGGGGACTTCAGTCCCCGCGACCGCACAGGCCGCCAGGCGAGCCTACGCCGGCACCGCTTCACGCCGCCCGGTCAGCGCCTCGAACTCCGTCAGCGGCAGCGCCTCGCCGGAGCAGACGCGGTTGGCGT
>CAZZPX010000496.1:0-3102 GCA_964655955.1 uncultured Phycisphaerales bacterium
CGGGGGTGGGGGCGGTGCTCGGCTGGGTGGATCCGACGCTCGCCTTCTTCTTCGCCGCTCCCTTCCTCGGCATCGCCTACGCCCTGATCTCGCTCGGTCCCGGCCGGCTGCTGGGGTCGCTGCGCAAGCCCATTCCCTATGGGCCCTTCCTGGCGCTGGGCGTCGTCCTGGTGCTCCTCTTCAAGCCGGAGTACGAGTGGGGCCTGTCGCGGCTGCTGCGTGCGACGATCAACCTGCCCTGACCGGCGCGGCCCTTTACAATCGCGGCGCGAGATGCTGAAATCGATAGACTGGATGGACGCAACTCGCCTCGACCGAAAGGAAACAGACACATGAGCAGCACTGGTGCGGATGGACCCGGCAACACTGGACGCTGGCGCTTCGGCGCGCTGACGCTGGCGCTCGTGGCCCTGACGAGCCTGGGAATGGTCGGTTGCAACGGCAACAAGGATCAGACCATCGCCATGCTCGAAGCCGAGAATCAGGATTACATGGAGGCGAACGAGCAGCTCAAGAACGAGCTGGCGACGGCCATGGAGCAGCGGGCGCAGCTCGTGAAGCAGAATCACGAGCTGGTCAATGAGAACGCCCAGTTGCGCCAGCAGCTTGCCCAGGCCGAGCAGGCCCCAGCCAACCCCTTCGCGGGCATCCAGGGCGTGCAGGGAGTGAGCCGGCCCGGCGAGGTCGTGGCGCAGGTGCAGGGCGATGTGCTTTTCGCATCCGGCTCGGTGACGCTGCGGCCGGAGGCGAAGCAGACGCTCGACCAGATCGCGCAGGTGCTCAAGTCGCAGTTCTCGGGCAACAAGGTTCGCATTGCGGGCCACACCGACTCCGACCCGATCAAGAAGTCGCAGTGGAAGACGAACCTGCGGCTGAGCTGCGAGCGGGCGATGGCGGTGCACGACTACCTCGCCTCGAAGGGCGTGGCCGACGACCGGATGTACGTCGCGGGCTACGGCATGACGCAGCAGATGGCGACGAAGGCCGCCTCGCGCCGCGTGGAGATTGTCGTTTTGGCGCAGTAAGCGCGCCGTGTGAGGACGAGCAGAGATTCACTGCGGCGCGCGCCGCAGTCGCCGCCAGCACGTCCATGACACGCTTCCTTCCGGGCGAACTTCACTCTCCCTGCCGTGGCAGTCTTTCCCCTTCTTGCCGATCCGGACTCCTACCGCGCCTGTGAGTGGGATCTGCTTGTCGATCCGGCCGGCCGCGATTACTGGCTTGGCCTGTTTCGCGAACACGTTGCGACATTGCGGACGGCGGCGCTCGAAGCGGGCGCGAGCGGGGTGCAGTGCGCGACGCTGGAGCGCGAGTTGAACGACCGGCTCGACGCCCTCGTGGTGGGCGGCGAGCCGACCGTGGATCGACTTGACATTCTCACGCTCGACGCAGAGCGCACTGCGGCGCTGCGTTCCGCCGGGATACTCGACGCGTTCTCGGCGATCAAGGCGCGTGAGACGGCGGCGGCGCTGGAGCTATTGCCTGCGCGGCTGGCGGCGCTCGAGGCGCTGGAGCCGAGTGAACGGCCGCTGGAACTGGCGCGCGGCGTGTTCGCGGGAAACATCTTCGATCTCGGGGCCGTCGCCGTTGCCAGGGAGTTTCTCGCCGGCGCCAGCATCGGCTTCGCACGGGCGCTGGGGAGCGTCAAGGCGCGTCCCTGGCTGGTGGACGAAGCGGCGCGACTGCGGTTCACGGGCTACCGCAAGGCGATCATCTTCGTCGACAACGCCGGTCCGGACGTGACGCTCGGCATGCTGCCGCTGGCGCGGGAGCTGCTGCGCGGCGGAACAGAAGTCGTGCTCGCGGCCAACTCGTCACCCGCGCTGAACGACATCACGTTCGGCGAACTCGAGGCGCTGCTCGCGCAGGCAGGTTGCGTCGATCCGCAGCTTGCGCGTGCGCTCGAGACACGTTCACTCCGACCGATCGCCACAGGCACGGGCGCGCCGCTGCTCGATCTCGCCGACGTGTCCGAGGCGCTTTGCGGCGAGGCCGCCGACGCTGATCTCGTCGTATTGGAAGGCATGGGCCGCGCGCTGGAGAGCAACTACTCGGCGACGTTCACCTGCGCCAGTTGGCGCATCGGCACGCTCAAGGATCCGTTCGTTGCGAGCCGCTTCGGCGGGGGGCTCTACGATTGCATCTGTCGCGTGCAGGATGCGCCCGGACGCGCATCGCCGCCTGAGCCGCTCAGGTCGTGATAAGCCGCCAAGTCAATCCACTTTTCGCCGCGCAGCAGATCGGAGATGACGGGTACGGCTCGGCTCGGCGAATCGAAGTAAGCGCCGGACTCAGGCTGGGAACATCCGAAAAACAGAGAGGCGCAGCAGGTGAAGAGCAAGGTGCTCATCCTTCGGGGCACGCGCGAATCTCTCAATCCGGGGGGGCTGGCACTGTCACTCGGTGGCACATTCGAGGCAATCTCCATCCGTGCAAGGCCCGCGGCTGATGCGGAATGACATGCCGCCGCCCTAGAATGCCCGGAGCACTGGCGCGCCGCGCGGCCTTGCCGAAGGTATCGGCGTGCCGCAGCCGGCGAGAGTATCCGTCGAGAAGTGGTAGAAGCAGCACATGTCCACCAGCACCGCCGACCCGGGATCCCTCAGCACCGACTTCGTGGAAGCGCTCTATGCCGACTTCCTGCGCGATCCCGAATCGCTGTCGCCGCAGTGGCGCCGCTACTTCCAGGCGCAGCGTTGTGAGGGCGGCGAGGGGCGAGGCTTTGCGGCGAACGGCGTCTTTGAACGCCACAGCATCTTCAATCCGCCGGCCGCAGCACTGACCACCACCACCGTCCGCGCCGACTCCGGTCTGCAGTACTGCGTGGATATGCTCATCCGCAATTACCGGGTGCGCGGCCACATGATCGCCCGGCTCGACCCGCTGGGCGCGACCCGCCCGGCCCCGCCGGAACTCGATCCGGCGTACTACGGCCTGAGCGACGAGATGATGGATCTGCCGTTCACGACCGACGAGATCGGCGGGATCTCGCGCTGGACGCTGCGCGAGATCATCGAGCGCCTGCGCAACACCTACTGCCGCTACATCGGCGTGCAGTTCATGCACATCGACGACCTCGAGATTCGCCAGTGGCTGCAGCAG
>CAZZPX010000497.1:0-3102 GCA_964655955.1 uncultured Phycisphaerales bacterium
TACATCGGCGGTTTCCCGATCCGTCTGCGCGGCGTCGTGCTGAACGACTACGAGCTATGGCTTGACCCGGCGTTCGTGCCGGACCCGGGGTTTGGCAACTTCAACCTTGGCGGCCAGTGGGAGGTCTTTGTCCAGGCGATTGATCTGGATGGCACCGATTTCGACCCGTTCCCAACCGAGCCGTTCGACGACTTCGGCGGCACAGCGGCCTGGCTCGGGCAGAACTACGCCGGCCTGCCCTGGGTTCCTGAGTGGATGACCTCCTCGGAGCCTGAATGGCTCGCTGAACTGACCCGATTGAACTACGGCGGCGGGGTTCCCGGCGTCGATCCCAAGATCCGGGCCGGAGACCTCGTGGAGCTGCGCGCCCGCGGCGGCCTCGCCTTCCAGGGCAAGCTCAACGTCAACGAACAGCATAACACCGATCCCGCCTACGACTTCGAACTCGTCCTGCTCGCGGCGGGCTTCGGGCGCCCAGAACCGGCCGTCGTCACAGTCAGCGACTTCAAGAATGTGGCCGATGAGTTCGTTTTCGATCCGACGAGACAGACGGGCGGCGAGCGTCACCAGGGCGCCTGGGTCGACTTGCGCGATGTCGAGATGATCGACCCGGACGCCTGGGGAATGAACGCAAGTGTCGTCGTCATGGATCGCGAGGGGCGGACGCTGCCCGTGCGCCTTGGCCGCGATGAGGCGTTCACCTTCAACGATCCGCCACAAGGCCGCATCGCCCTAAGCGGTGTCGTCAACCAGTTGGGCGGCAGCGATAAGGACGGCTACTACCTCATCGTTCTGCAGGAGTCCGACGTGCGGCCCGCGGCGGATCTGAACGGCGACGGGTTGGTCAATCAACCTGACCTCGGCATACTTCTCGCCACCTACAACTTCTGCGGAGGCGACCCGGGCTATGACCAGCGCGGCGACATCAACGGAGATGGCTGTGTCGACCAGCAGGATCTGGGCATTCTCCTCGCAGCATACGGGCACTGAGGCGCTGCGCAGCACGGCAGCCTGATGGCACTGCGCACGTGAAGCATGCAAGGTTCGCGCACAACAACAAGGGCCGCCTATTCACTCGTCGAGTTGCTCGTGGTGATTGCGCTCATCGCACTGCTCATCGGCATCCTGCTCCCCTCCTTGGCGAGCGCCCGCCGGGCCGCCCGCGTCGCACGGGCACACGCAGATCTGCGAAGCTGCGCGCAGGTGCTGGAGATCTACCAGTTTGATCACGACGGCGATCTGCCGCCCACGCGCTTCAGTTGCAGCGACGGCGTCGCCTTTCCGCTACCCGTCGAGCTGGCGAAGAAGGAGTATCTGCCGCGCACCACAGATGCGAAGCAGGCAGTCAATTTCGCTGACACTTTTGGCGAAGGCGAGACGTATCGCTACCGAGCGCCTGGCCCCGCCTGGGTCAATGACACAATGTATGTCTCCGATGCTTCGTACCTCTTTGTGCCCGACGATGCGCCCATCTGCAGGGTGGAGACCGGGGAGTACATCAACAACCCTCGCGAGTCGGCCGTGCGCTATGCCCTGTGGAGCGTCGGTCCCGACCCGGAGGCGGCGAAGCTGCTGCGCTTCGCCAGCCGCCTGCCGCTGCCGCGCTGGCTCTGGCTTGGCGAAGGCGAGCGCCACGGCGTCATCACGCACTTCCAGGACCGCGACGGCAGGCTCTTCCAGAGTCCCTGACAGGCGGCCATCTCACACAAGCTCGTGCCCGGTCGACCCCAGTGACAGCGAGGCGTGCAGCACTCCGCGCTGCTGCCGCAGGCGGTCAGCCAGGCGGCTGAGCGATCTCGCCTTCCCCTTCATCATGATCATCTCAGCGCAATGGTCGTGGTCGAGGTGGACGTGCGTCGTGGCGAGGACCGCATCGTGGTGCTCGTGCTGGATCTCGGTAAGTCTGTCACTGAGGCCCCGAGCGTGGTGGTCGTACACCATGGTGACCACGGCGACCACCTCCGCCTGTTCGTTCGCCCACTCGCGGCACACGAGTCTCTCACGGATGAGGTCACGGATGAACTCCGAGCGGTTGGTGTAGCCGCTCTCCTCGACGAGGTTCTCCAGACGCTGCATGAGCGACGCTTCCAGCGATAGCGAAATGCGGGCAAGTTCGGACATGGCGACAACTCCCGCCGCCTCGCCTGAGCCGGGCACGGCGGTCGCTGCGAGTATACGCCATTCGCCTCGTCGCCCGCGCCATCGCGCGCCGGGTGCCCCGCGGGGTTCCGGAGGTCTCAGGCGTCGGCACCGGCATCGGCAGAGTTGGAGCGCCGGGTGTGCGCTGCCGCAGAACGTCGATGCGCTTCCAGCTTCTCCAGTTCCGCCAGGCGCTGGACGTCGGACGTCGCCACCGCGTCAGGCTCGTCATCAAGCTGCATCCAGGTGCGCGGGCGCAGAAACGTGAAGACGCTGAGCCCCGCTGTGGAGCGGGCGGCGCCGCAGGTCGGCAGGGAATGGTTCGGCCCCAGGCCGTAGTCGCCGAACACCTCCGCCGCACGCTCGCCCAGGAAGACCGCCCCGGCGTGGCGCAGCCGCCGGGCGACTGCGCCCGGGTCGAGTGTGCAGATCTCCAGATGCTCGGGCGCGAGTCGATCGCAGACGGCGACGGCTTCGCTGAGGTCCCGGACAACCACCGCGCCGCCGTTGTGCAGCGCCGCCGCTGCCGTCTCTCGTGTCGGCAGCGTTGCGAGTTGGGAAACGAGGGCCGCGTCGACCTCGTCGGCAAGCGAAGCGCTCGGGGTCACCAGGATCGGCCGGGCGTCCACATCGTGCTCCGCCTGCGCGAGCAGGTCGGCCGCTATGAGTCGCGCATCAGCACCGGAGTCGGCCAGGACGACCAGTTCGGAGGGCCCCGCGAGCATGTCAATCGCCGTGTGGCGCGACGCGAGATGTTTCGCCGCCGTCACCCAACGATTGCCCGGACCGACGATGATGTCGACGGGGGCGGCCACCGCCACGCCGAACGTCAGCGCCGCGATCGCCTGCGCGCCGCCCGCGTGCAGCACCTCATCGGCCCCGGCGATGGCGGCAGCGGCAAGCATGATGTCCTCCCGGCTGGGCGTCGCCAGGACGACGTGCGCGCAGCCGGCCGCTCGCGCC
>CAZZPX010000498.1:0-3092 GCA_964655955.1 uncultured Phycisphaerales bacterium
CCTCGACGAACCCGGCATCGGCGAGAATCCGGTACACGTCGGTTCCGGACAGGATCCGCAGCCTAGGCAATCTTCACCTCGATCGGAGTCACGCAGACTTCGCCGCCTAGCCGCTCCTCAATCTCCGAGCCGCTGGCGGTCTCGAAGAACAGCTCGACCGCCTCGATGAGGTTGCGGCGGGCGGACTCGATCGACTCGCCCTGGCTGGCGATATCCAGCTCCAGGCACAGCGCTACGTAGCCGTCAGCTTCGCGTTGGATGAGACATGTCAGGTTGCGCGGCTGATGCATGGGCGGACTCCTCGCTTGCAAGCACCGCTTGATGACATCGACGTTGACGCCCGGCACGCTAGAATCGGGCCTCGACACGCAGGAGCGGCACCACGCATGGCCAAAGGCGGCAGGAAAAAGAGCGGCAGCGCCAAGGACGGGCCGAAGTTCGACGCCTCCGTCCGCATCGCCGTGCTCTACGGCAAGGAGGAGTACCTCCAGCGAGAGTTCACCGCCAAGCTCAAGACGGCCGTCGAAGAGGCGCACGGCGAGGTCGACGTGCTGCGCTTCGACGGCGAGACGGCGGCGGTCGCGGATGTGCTGGACGAGTGCCGCTCTTTCGGCCTGATGACCCAGGCCAAGCTTGTCGTCGTGGACAAAGCGGACCAGTTCGTCAAGGGCGACAGCCGGCCGCTCATCGAGCGCTACGCCGAGCACCCCAGCGAGGCAGCGACGCTGGTGCTGCGCAGCGAGGTCTGGCACAAAGGCAAGCTCGACAAGCTGATCGAGGCGGGGGGCGGCATCGTGCATAAGTGCGACTCGGCCAGCGTGCAGCAGGCGGTCGGCTTCGCCATCGCCCGCTGCAGGAAGCGCTACGACGCGACCATCGCTCCCGACGCAGCCGCACTGCTCGTCGAGCGCACGGGCACGAACCTCAGCCGCATCGACAGCGAGGTGGCCAAGCTCGCCCTGGCCGCCGGTTCAGGCGGCGCGATCACCCGCGCCCTCGTCGGCGAGCTGATCGGCCTGTCGCGCGAGGAACAGGTCTGGGACATCCAGCAGGAGATTCTCTCCGGCGAGCCCGCGCGGGCGGTGCGCAAGCTGCACGAGTTGTACGAGACAGCCCGCGATCCGCGCGACATCGAGGTCCCGCTGGCCTATGCGCTGATGGACCTGGGCCGCAAGCTGACGCTGATCGCGGCCGCACAGGAGCAGGGGGAGAACACGCGCGCTCTCGCGCAGGAGATTCGGCTCTGGGGCGACGGGGAGCGGCTGGTGGGGGCGGCGGCGCGGCGGGCGGGGCTGCATGCCGTGGCGCGACTCTTCGACCGCGCTGTGGTCGGCGACGCCCGCAGCAAATCGGGCTTCGGGACGCACGGATCGGCCCTGGAGCGCCTCGCCGTCGAGATTTGCGAAGGCGTGGCGGTCTAGCCGATACCACCGAAGGCGGGGCGGGATGTCTGCGTGGCCAGGAAGGCCGCTGCGAGGTAAGGAGTACCGCAATGATGAGGCTGATGCGAGCGCGTGCGAGCGGGGGCGGAAAGAGGTCGGCCGGGGACTGCGGCTCGCGCATCGCTTTCGCCCCGGGACTTTGGGCTGCAGTGCTGCTGGGGTTGACCGGCTGCGCGGGAAGCGGAACGCAGCACGGCACGGCTGCGACTGGGGCCGGTGCGACCGCGCCGCAGGGCGCCGCCAACGCCAGCCTGACCACGCTCGCGGCAGAAGAGCAGGCGGGTGTGTCGGACGAGCAGGGGGCGAACGAGGACCTCATCGATCTGGGGGCGAAGGCGGGGCTGGATCAGGAGCTTCTGGCCCGATTGGCGGGGGACTACGACACCGCTGAGGCCGCTGAAGAACCCGCTGCGAGCGATCCGCTGGACGCCTGGCACGGGATGGAGACGTCGACGGGGCTGAACCGCTTCGCGGATGGAACGACGCCCGCGGATACCGAGGCCGCGGCGGACGTAGCAGGGGCAGAGACCGCGCCGGCCGGCGCCTCGCTTCCGGCTGATGAGGCGTTTCTCGCCGGCCCGGTTGCCGACGGCGACGATCCGGATGCCGCCCCCGCCGCCGCGTCCTTCACCGAATCGCAGCCCGCCGCCGCGCAGCCGCTGCTCCTGCTCCGCCGCCGAATCGAGGCGGAAGCAGAGCGTTCCGGCACGCCCTTCTACGAGGCGGTGCTCACGGTCATGCTCGATCTGTACGCGGACGGCACGACCAGGCGCTTCGAGATTCCCGCCACTTCCGAAATCTTCGCCGAGCGAGAGCTGGCCGTGCTGCGCGAGTTGCAGGAGTTCGTCCTGCGCGTGCATCGCGATGTCTATCGCCGCGACAGTTTCGAGCCGCTCGCCGAGGCGGCGAGCGAATTGGCAGCCGGCCTGAGCGAGCATCTGCCGCTGACCATTCCGACGCTGGCGCTCTGCAAGCGCGTGGACGGGTTCGGGCAGTACGAGCCGCTCGCGGGCAACAGGTTCCTGGTGAACCGGCCGGCGCGGATCGGGATCTACACGGAACTGGAGAACTTCCAGGCGCGCCAGGACGGGGAAGGAATGCATCGCGTCGAGGTGAGCCAGACGCTGACGCTGTACAACGAATTCGGCACCAAAGCGTGGGAGGAAGGCCCGCGGCGCGTGGTTGACGTTTCGCGCAATCGCCGCCGCGACTTCTTCCTGGCGGTGGCGGTGGATCTGCCGGCGCTGAGCATCGGCACGTACAACCTGAAGGTGTCGATGCGCGATGAGAACAGCGGCGCGTTGGCGGAGAAGACCGTTCAGATCGAGGTAATCGCCGACCCGCGCATGCTCAGCAGCTTCGACTGAAGCCCAGCGGTCCATGTGTCGCCGCGAAGCCGTTCAGAGCGTGCGGCCGCGGGATCGGGTCGCGCCTCAGCCGCGCGACTTGTGCGCGAGCAGCCGCAGCGAATTGAGCACCACGACGACCGTCGAACCTTCGTGGAGCAGCACCGCCAGGCCCAGTTTGGCGAAGCCCGCCGCCGCCAGCGGCGCC
The DNA here is from genome assembly GCA_964655955.1 of uncultured Phycisphaerales bacterium. Taxonomy (GTDB): domain Bacteria; phylum Planctomycetota; class Phycisphaerae; order Phycisphaerales; family JAGLTS01; genus CAZZPX01. The sequence goes on from CAZZPX010000498.1 coordinate 2,997, forward strand.
ACGATGGCGATCACGCCCAGCGCGATGACCAGGTTCTGCACGACGATGCGTCGGCTGGCGCGAGACAGCTTCATCACCTCCGGCAGCTTGCGCAGA
>CAZZPX010000499.1:0-3081 GCA_964655955.1 uncultured Phycisphaerales bacterium
GTCACTGTCCGCAGCGACACCTTCTGCGTCTACCTGAAGGTTCGCGGCTACCGCGACGGCGACCGCATCGATACGCCCAGCATCGAGGAGCGCTGGGTCGCGGTGATCGACCGCAGCAACGTCGTGCTGCCGGGCGACAAGGCGAGAATCGTCTTCATGCAGCGCGTCGAGTAGGCCTGCATTCAGAAAGATCGAGACAACAAGGACCGGGCCGGCCCGCCACGCTCATCCAAGCACGGGTCGGCCCGGGTTTCTTTTGGAGAGCAGCGAGAGCCGCTGAGCGGGTGGCGGGCGTGCGGAAGAGGCGGCACATTGAAACATCCGGCGGGATCCATCCGTATGGACGAACAGGAGGATTCGCATGCACGGACTCGCCGGCCGCGCCGCGCGGCAGCGCCCTTCGCCCGCCACACTGCGACAACGCCTCGCCGAGGCTCGGGCGATGCTCCTCAGTTGCGAGATGTGCGAACTGCGCTGCGGCGTCGATCGGCGAGCCCCCCACCACGCGCCGTGCGGCCTCTCCTCCGACTCCTGGTGTTTCAAACGACATCTGAGTCTGGCGGAGGAGATCGAACTGATTCCCAGCTACATGGTCTACCTGGGCGGCTGCAACTTCCGGTGCTGCTTCTGCGCCCAGGGACCAACCTGCTTTCATCCCGCGCACGGCGCGAAGCTGGAGGCGGACGCCGCGGCTCGCGACTTTGCCGAGCGCGTCGCCGACGGCGCCCGCACGATCAACCTGCTGGGCGGCGAGCCGACGCTGCATCTGCAGACGCTGCTCGAGATTGCGTGTGAAGCGGACACCCCCCTGCCGCTCGTCGTCAACAGCAACATGTATATGACGCCGCGCGTCCTGGAATTGCTCGACGGCGTGGTCGAGCTGTACCTCGCGGACTTCAAATTCGGCAACGACGCCTGTGCCGCGCGGCTCGCCGGCATCGACAACTACCTTGCCGTCGTCCAACGCAACCTGCGCCTCGCCGCCGCCCAGACGGACATCATCATCCGGCATCTGCTCATGCCCGGGCATCTCGATTGCTGCCTGCGGCCGGTCGCGGCATGGGTGGCAGCGACGCTCCCCGACGTGCGCTTCAGCCTGATGACCGGGTACGTTCCCTGCTACCGCAGCAGCCGCGACGGCGGTACCCTGAGCCGCTGCCTGCTCGCCGACGAACGCCGCAAGGCGGAGCGGCTGGTCAAGGGCCTGGGCCTGAGGAGCGAGAGCGACTGATGACGCGCGTGAGCAGCAATCCCGGCGACGGCAGCGATCCGCTCGGGCGAGCGCTCGACATCAGCATCACCATCGCCGCGGACGGTACCGTGCACCTGCACGACATCACGCGGGATCTCCTGCCCGTCCTGGCGGCGCTGAATCCGAACGATGAAACAACCCGGCGACGCCTGGAAGCGGCGCGCAGACTCACGAGGGAGCAGCAGCCATGAGCGATCTGCCCACGCGGAGCAACGACCGGCCCAAGTCGCGCGATGAGATCGATGTGCTGATCCGCGCCCGCTATCCGATTCTCTACATTGTCAGTTGGGAGGAGGCGCGCGTTGTGCGCCACCTGCACGAGATTGCCAGGAGACAAGGCAAGGAACTCTACGAGTGGTCGCTGACGGGCGGCATGCACAAGACAGGCGGCCCGGGCGATCGACCGCGCAACCGGGGCGTCGCCGACCCGCTGGAAGGCCTCGACGCAGTCATCGAGTATAAGGATCCGGCGATCTACCTCTTCAAGGATCTGCACCCCTTCCTGCACACGCGCTGCCAGGGCAACGCCTCGGTGATTCGCAAACTGCGCGAGGTGGCCCAGGAACTCAGCGACACGTACAAGACGCTGGTCATCTGTTCGCCGCTGCTCGATCTGGCGCCGGAACTCGAGAAGGACGTCACCGTCATCGACTACCAACTCCCCACGCCAGCGGAGATCGAGCGATTGCTCCAGCGCATCTGCCGCGACGTGGAGGAGCACGCCAATCTGCGCGTGACGCTCGACGACGCCAGCCGTGAGTCACTGGTGCACGCCGCCAGCGGCTTGACGCTCCAGGAGGCGGAGAACGTCTTCGCCAAGTCCCTGGTCAACGACGGCACGCTCGACGGCAAGGACGTCTCCACCGTCTTCGCCGAGAAGCAGCAGATCATTCGCAAGAGCGGCCTGCTCGAGTACTGCGAGCCGGCGGAAGAACTGAACGATGTCGGCGGGCTGGAAGCGCTGAAGGAGTGGCTCACCCGCCGCAGCAGCGCCTTCACGGAGCGGGCCCGGCAGTTCGGCCTGCCCGCTCCCAAGGGCATCCTGCTCGTCGGGGTGCAGGGGTGCGGTAAAAGCCTCTGCGCCAAGGCCGTCAGTCGCGAGTGGAAGATGCCGCTGCTGCGCTTCGACATCGGCCGCATGTTCTCGAGCCTCGTGGGCTCGTCGGAAGAGAACGTTCGCCGGGCGATTGCGGTCGCGGAGACCATCGCCCCCGCGGTAATGTGGATCGACGAGATTGACAAGGCCTTCGCCGGCTCGCAGGGCTCAGCCGGGACGGACGGCGGCACCACGGCCCGCGTCATGAGCACGATCCTGACCTGGCTGAGCGAGAAGAAGAAGCCCGTCTTCGTGGTCGCCACCGCCAACAGCATCGCGCAGCTCCCGCCGGAACTGCTGCGCAAGGGGCGCCTCGACGAGATCTTCTTTGTCGATCTGCCCAAGGCGGCGGAGCGTGAACGCATCTTCGCCATCCATCTCGCCAAGCGCCGCCGCGAGCCCGCGAGCTTCGACGTCAAGTCGCTGGCGGCGGCGGCGGACGGTTTCAGCGGCGCGGAGATCGAGCAGGCTGTCATCAGCTCGCTCTACGACGCCTTCTATCTCGAACGCGAGGTGACGACCGACGACATCCTCGCCAGCCTGCGCGAGACCGTACCACTCTCGCGCACCATGAACGAACAGATCACAGCCCTGCGCTCCTGGGCCGAGGGACGGGCGCGCTTTGCATCCACCACGGGCGCCGCGGCACCGAGCACGCCGCGGCGCAAACTCGAAGTCTAGCCCTGGGGCAAGGAGACGAGCCGCATGAGCACTGTCTGCGTCCTGACGCCGG
>CAZZPX010000500.1:0-3081 GCA_964655955.1 uncultured Phycisphaerales bacterium
CCTGCGCCGCGAGGGCGGCGGCGAAGGGATCGCCCAATTCGGAGAGGAGCAGCCGGAGATAGCGGAAGAAGGCGTCCTTGCTGTCGATCACCCAGCGCAGGATGGCGGCGTGGCGCTCTGCGGGCAGCCCCTCCATCTTGAGCCCGGTGCTGAACAGGATCGAGACGTCTTCCGTCTGGTCCGTTAGGTGACAGGCGAGGAACCGGGTAAGGTCGACCAAGGGCATTGCGCCAAGGTCGGCGGGCTGTCCCTGTCGGAGCGGCGCCAGCACATCGCGCGCATGTCCTTCGCCCCGCGTGATCGGCCAAACTCGCAGCGCACGGAGCCCGGTAAGGGGCAGCGGTTCGGACGGGATCAGCCAGACCCGCCAGACCGGCGCGCCATCGGCGGCGTGCTCGCCGCGCTCGCAACGGAGCGTGAGGCCGCTGCGGCAAATCTCGCGCCGGGCCTGATCCAAACGAGCCTCGGCGGCTCGTTGCGTGGCATCGGCGGCTCCCGTCTCGTCGCGGACGAACGGCCGCGTCAGCCGGCCAAACCCCTTGTCACCGAGGATCTCCTCGACGCTGCCGACCCGCGATCGCTTCCCGGTCAGGGTGGTGAAGATCTCGACATTGCTGCCGGTCAGCAGCGCCGGCCGCGTGGCGTTTCCCGAGCCGACCGTGATCGCGGTGTCCCAGCCGCGTTCGGCGATGAACGCCTTGGCATGGAGCCCTTGTAGGGCCGCTGCGTCCTCCTCCTCGCCATCTTCCGTGGCCGCCATTTCGTCGAGCACGGCCACGCGGGCAAAGCCGTCGAGCGTGGCGCCGGGCACCTGGGCGAGTTCGTCGGATCGCCCGATGAAGATGGGCTTTTCGGCGCTGGCCAGACCGGCGAGCATCGACAAGGTTTGATCGTCGCAGAAGGGCGACACGACGCCCAGCCGAACGCAGGGTTCCGGGCGCCACGGCTTTCCGCCGAGGCCGTTGACGGCGAAGGAGACGCTCTGGAACGGTTCGGGCAGGCTCCATTCGGCGCGGCGCATGTCTTCGGCCAGGTCATCGACAAGCGTCTTCGTTCCGTCGGGAACGCCGACGGTCGCGAGGTCGGGGAGCTGGCGAAGGAAGTCGGCGAGCGGGCGGTTGACGGCTTTGGGCTGCCTGGTGATCACGCCATCGAGGGTGGCGGCGATGTCCCATGAGCGATCGCGCGTCAGGTTTCTGGAGAGAATGAGCAGACGCATGCGGGCAGGGTCTTCGGGCTGCAACGGCGTGAAGCGCAGCGCCCACATCTTGGGGTGGAAGGCCCCGCCTTGAGGGGCGGCGACCTCGACGATGATGCGTTCGAGCAGCGAGCAAAGGCGGGAATGTGGCCTGGCGCTCGCCTGGATATGGCCGGCGTCGGTGAAGACGACGAGGCGGCCGGCGATGCGCTCGGCGCCTTCCAGCAGCGCCAGAGGATGAGAGAGAATGTCGTCGCGGTTCTCGGCGGCGAAGAGCGCCAGACTGACCGGCACGGCGAGCGCGGTCTCGAAGTCGAGCGAGAAGGTCGTGGCGACCGCCGCATCAAAGACATAGCCCGCCGGCGGCTGAAGATTGGCGCCGTAGAGCGTTCGCTGTTCGGGATCGAGGCTGCGCCTATTCAGCATGGGCGAGATCTCGCAGGTGGGATTTGGCCTGCGCCCAGCGGAAGCTGAGGCGGTCTGCGCCCGATGCGCCGGTCCAGCGGTCACGGACAGCGTGATTGGCGTAGCGGGACTGGCTGGTCTTGAGCCGGCGTTCGCGCTCCTCGACGAGCCGCCGCGCTGCGGGCGCCGAGATTATCTGCTCCGTCCCGGCCAGAACCAGATCGCGCCACTCATTCACGAACCGCTTGGCGGCCGGTCGGATGGCGTGCGCCGGGTGCTCCACGACATTCCAGAAATCATCGAGCGACCACGCGCGGACGGCGCCGGTATCGAGTTCGTCGCTCCAGGTTTCAAGCCGAGCGCGATAGTCCTCGATCCAGTCGTCACGCTGGCGCAGCTCGCTGAGCGCGAGGTTATAGAGCAGCGCGGCGCCGTGCATCACATGGGAGAAGATTTCCCCATGCTGGACGAGGCGGCGCGCTGCGGATGGAAACGCCGACAGATTGGGGTGCGTCCAGATGTAGTCGCAGTCCGCGTCGATGCCTTCGCGCGCCAGCATCGTGAGCAGTGCGGTGGGCTGGCTGGCGATCAGGCGGTCGATGAGGAATTGCGCCGCGTCGGCGGTCAGGCGGAAGACGGCGTGCCCAAGCAGGTCGCCGGGCATCTGGGGCAAGGCCGGATTCCAGGCGGCGGGCGTCTGGGCGCCGGCCAGGGCGTCTTCGCCGCTGGATGCGCCGCGCGACCGGCCACGGCCCCGCAAGGCGACGAACAGACTGTCGAGCGAGCCCGGAAAGACCCGGATGCCCCACGCGCCCAGGCCAGCCCAATAGACGGAACTCGGCAACCGCTGGAGCCGTGGTCCTGCATCCCGGCCGATGATGCCGTTGGACTCACCGCCGGCTTTCAGGGCGTCGGCAAGCCGGATTTCGGTGTCGCGCGCCTCGGTGCGGAGCTGCGCTTCAGGGACTTCGCGCTTTTCCAGCGCCCGATAGAGCCAGGGAATGAACAGCATGTATCGCAGGCGCGTCTGGATCGTGCTCGTGCCCGGAAAGAGGTGATCGGCGATGGAATCCCGGATCGCCCCCAGCCCCAGCTCGTCGCGGGTCTCGCGCTCCTGAAAGAGCGCCATGATGCGCTGCGCGCGCTGCCGCTCGGCTTCATCGAAATCGATCCAGGCAAGAGACGACATGGGCTCAGGCCGCCTCGCTCTCGGTCGGCTTCGTCGGCAGGACGGGAATGACGGTGCCGGAGGTCATCAGCACGATCAGGCCGCGCTCGGCGCCGGTCATGTCGAGATAGGCCCGCACCTGCGCGCGATAATGATCGAGCGTTCCCGGCGCCGGCATCACATCGCTTTTCCAGTCCACGACGACGGCGGGGCGGCCCTCGGCCGTCAGGGTCAGGGCATCAGCGATGCCGGCCGTTGCGGTTTCCACGCCGTCAGCCGCCTGTGCGGAATAGACGGGATATTCGGCGCC
>CAZZPX010000501.1:0-3079 GCA_964655955.1 uncultured Phycisphaerales bacterium
CAGCCCCCCAGGCGTAGCGCGCCGCATGCGGCTCGCGCACCTCGTCGCCCCACACGAACACCGTATCGCCCTGGATCTCCGCCTCGGCAGGCACGAACTTCCCATCCGCCCCGGCAATCTCGAAGTGCGCCAGCGGCTGGCCGCGACTGCTGAGCCCCGAGCCCACGTACTCGAAGTACAGGCGCAGGCCGCCCGGCTCGCGGCGCATGTTCCGGTAGAGCGGCCCGGAGCACACCAGCCCCGCTTCGCCATAGGTGTTGGCAAGCGCCCACAGCGCCAGTCGCCGGCCCACCGCCTGCTTGTTGGTCGGATGGATGTCGCGCGGATTGCCGATGTCCATCGCCACCGCCATGCCCGTGTTGGGGACGCGCAGCGCGTGCCGTTGCGCTTCGCGGAGTTCCGCGGCCTGCCCGCTGTCGCCGCCGTAGGCGAACGGCGCGATCTGCACGAAGTAGAAGGGGAATTCGCCGCGCCCCCACTTGTCGCGCCAGTCGCGGATCATGGCGGGAAAGAGCTCGCCGTACTGTCGGGCGCGGGTGCGGTTCGACTCGCCCTGGTACCAGATCGCGCCGCGGATGCCGAAGGGAATGATGGGCGCGATCATGCCGTTGTAGAGCGCCGTAGGCGAGTTGGCGTGCAGGGCATGGCCTGCAGGGAAGCTCGCAAGCTCCTGCAGCGGCGCGCCGCTCTTGATGCGCCAGTCGCCGTCGAGGGGCAGCCGCCGCTGCTCGTCGGTGCGAAGGCGCACGTGCATGAGTTCCGCGGGCCCCGCCAGCCCGCCGTACCCGCCGGTGTCCACGACGCGCACGGCGAGCACGTTGCGCCCGGCGTGCACGAGTTCAGCGGGGACGGTGTAGCTGCGCGGCTCGGTCCAGCGGCCGAGTTCCTCGAGCCCGCCGATCCGCTCGCCGTTGAAGTAGACCGTGTCCATGTCGTCGATCGGGCCGAGGTTCAGCGTCAGCTCGCGGCCCGCCCAGGCGGCGGGAATGGCGACGTACCGTCGCAGCCAGACCACGCCGTCGAAAGACTGCAGGTCCGTCTCCTGCCAGTTGGTCGGCTGCGGCATGACGCCCCAGTCGGCGTCGTCAAGCTCCGCTCGCCAGTGCGCGCCTTGCTCACCGTCGCGGCTGCCCGGGTCGGCTGCCGCGAGCGCCTCCCACCAGGCCGCTCGCTGCGCTGCCAGCTCGCGCTCGGCTCCCTCGGGATCCTCGCGCACGCGCCGGATGTGGGCGAGCGCATCTGCGAGCTGCGGCTGAGCGGCGAGCGTCTCCCAGCTTGTCCAAGCTTCGCAGATCGTCCCGCCCCAGCTCGAGTGGATCAGGCCGATCGGCACGTCGAGATTCTGCTGCAATTCCCGCCCGAAGAAGTAGCCGACGGCGCTGAAGCCTGAAATCGTCTCGGGGCTGCACTCGACCCACGCGCCCCGGCAGTCCCGCGCCGGCGTCGCCGCCACCGCGCGCTCGACCTGGAACAACCTGATCTGCGGATAGCCGGCGGCGGCGATCTCGCGCGCGGCGTGGTCGGCCGCGGCGACAGGCCACTCCATGTTCGACTGGCCGCTGCACACCCACACCTCGCCGATCAGCACGTTGGTGAGCGTCAGGACATTCTCGCCGCGGATCTCGATCTCATGCGGCCCGCCCGCTCCTGGCGTCTCGACGTGCACCTCCCAGCGGCCGTCCGCGCCTGCGATTACCTGGTACGGCTCGCCACGCCAGTCGAGAGTGATGAGAATCGGCTCGCCCGGATCGGCCCATCCCCAGAGAGGAACCTGCGACTCCCGCTGCAGGACCATGTTCCCGCCGACCACAGCGGGCAGGCGCACCTCCGCGCGGGCGGCGGCGGCGGCAAGCAGAAGAAGGGCGAGCGAAAGGGCGCGGGACATCGCGCGCCGGTGTGACGTGTGTGGCATAGGGCTGCTCCGCTGCAAACGAGGCGTGACGGGTCCTCTCCGCAGCAGCAGAGGATAGCGGTTGCCCGGCGTCGTGTGTTCGTGGACAATCGTGCCTCTTTCCAAGGCAGAGGGAGTTCACCATGCCGCACACCCTGTCCGCAGTGATCGTCGCCGCGCTTTCGATGCTCATCGCATCTTCCGTCGCCGGGCAGCTTCCGGCGGGGCGCAGCGAGCCGCTCCTCAGCCGCTGGGCGGCGGAAGTGACGCCGCGCAACGTCCACCGCGAGTATCCCCGGCCGCAACTCGTGCGCGACGAGTGGCGCTGTCTCAACGGCCTGTGGCAGATCGAACTCGATCCCGGCAGCGAGCAACCGCGCTTCGGCGAGGCGCTGGCGGAGCAGATCCTCGTCCCCTTTCCCATCGAGTCGGCCTTGTCCGGCGTGACCCGGGCGTGCACCACGGCGATGTACCGCCGCACCTTCGACGTTCCGCGGGCGTGGCGCGACGGCCGCGTCCTGCTCCACTTCGGGGCCGTCGACTGGCAGGCCACCGTGTACCTGAACGGCGAGAGACTCGGCGTGCACCGCGGCGGCTACGACCGCTTCAGCTTCGACATCACCGACCATCTCACCGAAGCCGGCGAACAGGAACTGATCGTGCACGTCTTCGATCCCAGCGACGCCGGCACACAACCGCGCGGCAAGCAGGTCGAAGATCCCAAGGGGATCTTCTATACGCCTTCGACGGGGATCTGGCAGACGGTATGGCTCGAACCCGTCGCCCAGACGCACATCGCAGACACTAAAATCGACACAGACATCGACGCTTCGACAGTGCGCATCGCTGCCGACATCCCGAATCTCAGCGATGACCTGCTCGTCGAGATGATCGTCTTCGCCGGCGGCAACGAGGTCGCCAGCAGCACGGGCGGGGCCATCCAGGAGATCGAGCTTGAGGACGTCCGCCTCTGGTCGCCCGACGATCCGTTCCTCTACGACCTGCAGATCCAGCTTATCGACCGCCACACCGGCAAGAGTGTCGACAGGATCGAGTCGTACTTCGGCATGCGCTCGGTCGGCATCACGCACGACGAAGACGACCACGCGCGCCTGGCGCTGAACGGCGAGGAACTCTTCATGATTGGCCCGCTCGACCAGGGCTTCTGGCCCGACGGCCTCTACACCG
>CAZZPX010000502.1:0-3078 GCA_964655955.1 uncultured Phycisphaerales bacterium
TCATGGAGAGCGCGCCACGCGGCGGCAGGTGACGGCGGCGCTGCCGACCATGCCGCGCTGAGGAGCGCCTGGAGGAACGAGCCATGACACCTTCGAGATGCCGCAGGCTGCACGTACTGCTCGCCTGCATGTGCGCTGCGCTGTGCCAGTCCGCGGCGGCAGCGGCCGAGATCACGCTGGCGACGCTGCTCGAGGAGATGGTCGAGCGCGAGCAGGTGGCGCGCCTGCCGGAACCCTGGTACGACTGCGCGCAGTTCAGCAGCTACGATCGCGCCTCCGTCTCGCCGGACGAGATCGCCACTTGGTACGCCAACAGCGATCACAGCCAGTTCATTCGAACGGAGGAGAACGCAGGTCGCAGCGAGCACGTCATGTTCGACGCCGCCGGCCCGGGCGCGATCGTGCGCTTCTGGTCGACGTGGTCGGTGGGGGAGGGGAGCGAGTACCCGCAGGGCGTGCTGCGCTTCTACTTCGATGGTGCCGACGAGCCGGCTATAGAGGGAACAATCGCTCAGGTGCTCGACCAGGGGCTGCTCGCCGGCGCACCCCTGTGCCGGGGCGTCTCGCCGCACACCCCTTACAAGTATCGCGGGCACAATCTCTATTTTTCCATCCCCTACGCCGAGCACTGCAAGATCACATACGAGAACCAGCGCGAGGCCCCGGTCGGCCAGCGCGGCGGGGACATCCTCTATTACCAGATCAACTACCGCACGTATGAGGCCAGCGCATCCGTGCGGACGTTCGCACTCGAGCAACTCGTTCAGCATGCCGAGCTGATCGCTCGGACGCAGCAGCAACTGACGGAAGGCGTGATCGTCGACGATCTGAGCGTGAAGGGAATGGCGTCACTGGACGGAACGCTGCCGCCCGGTGAGTCGAAGCACCTCGCCTTCAGCGGTCCCGGGGCGATTCGCGTCATTCACCTGAAGCTCGAGGCAAGCGACATCCGCCAGGCGCTCCGCTCGACGATTCTCGAAATCAGCTTCGACGGCGAGCGCTGCGTCTGGGCGCCGGTCGGCGACTTCTTCGGCACGGGCTATGACATCATCGCCCACCAGACGTGGTACACGATGGTGCTCGAAGACGGTGAAATGTACTGCTGGTGGGTCATGCCCTTCAGCGACAACTGCAAGTTGACGCTCCGCAACGTCGGCAAGGAGCCCGTCGAGATCGAGCGCTTCCGCCCGATCGTGGCGGCCGACTGGCAGTGGGACGAGCGCTCGCTCCATTTCCACAGCGCCTGGCACGAATTGCAGAGCGTCGAGACCTGCACGAACGAGGGGGCAACGCACGGCGCCTTCGATGTAAACTATGTCACGATCGACGGTGCTGGCGTCTACGTCGGCGATTCGCTCACGATCTTCAACGGCTCCACGGCCTGGTGGGGCGAGGGCGACGAGAAGATTTACGTCGACAACCAAAGCTTCCCCTCGCACTTCGGCACGGGCACCGAGGATTACTATGGGTACGCCTGGTGCAACGCCAACTACTTCACCGCACCCTTCCACGCGCAGCCGAGCGGCAAGGGGAATAACAATCGCGACATGTCCGTCAACTCGCGCTATCGCGCCCTCGACGCCATCCCGTTCCACGAGCGCCTGCGCGTGGACATGGAGCTGTGGCACTGGCGTCAGTGCAAGATGAACTACGCGCCGACGACGTACTTCTATGCACGACCCGGCGCCGCGACGAACGTCAAGCCGGACCCGCAAGCCGCGGCAGCGCCGGTCGTCATCGAGGCGGCGCAGATCATGCCGATCCATAAGGTCAAAGGCGCCATCGAGGGGGAGCGTTTGCGGATCGCGGCGCGAACGGGCGGCTCGACGCAGATCCAGGGGGCCGGGCCCGACTGGAAATGGAGCGATGAACAACAGCTCTGGTGGCTCGACGCCAGGCCGGGCGACCGCCTCGACCTGAGCGTGCCCGTCGAAGAGGCCGGCCGCTATCGCGTCTATGCCAACCTCACCAAGGCCATCGACTATGCCGTCGTCCACCTTACGCTGAACGAGCAGCCGGCACAGCAGCTTCTGGATCGATTCAATGACGGCGTGGCCAACGATGAGATCGATCTGGGCGTGTTCAATCTCCAGGCGGGCGAGAACCTGCTGCGCGTGGAGATCGTCGGCATGAACCCCGCCGAGCGGGCCGTGCACCGCCATATGTTCGGCCTGGACTATCTTCGCCTCGAGCCGGTCGAGAAGTAGCCGTCTGCGTTTCCGCGAGCTTTTTATGACTGGACGCCGCGACCGTTCGGCCGCGGCGTCCGCCTGTCCCCCGAGCCATCCTCTTCTTGCGCGTCAGCCATCGGTCGTGCATCCGTAAGCGGCGAGCAGGATGCCGAGATCCGCCTGGTCGGTGTCGCCGTCGCCGTCGAGGTCGCCACCTCCGTCGATGCCGTAGGCGGCGAGAAGTATTCCGAGGTCTGCCTGATCGGTGTCGCCGTCGCCATCAAGATCGCCTTCACATCCCGGCGGTTCAGTAGCGGCAGCCGCCCAGAAGCCTCCGTTAAGGGAGAACGCTCCGCCGGTCAGCGGTCCGCCGGCATCGTGCTGGCCGAGCGTGCCTGTCACTGTGAACGGGCCGCCGCTCGCGCGTCCGCCGCCTCCGTCCCACGTGCGCCAGGGCACGTCGAATGCAAACGATGTGAGCGCCGCCGCGCCGACGAGGGCAACGCCGAGAACGAGCCTTGTGCGTTTCTCATGCGTCATGGGGCGCCTTCCTTTCGCGAGCCGAGTTCCGCGAGGACCTGTTCGAGCCGCCGCAGGCGCGCCTCGAGCCCCGCATTGCTCCGTTCGAGCGAATCGATCTGTCGGGCCTGTCGGCTCAGGTGGGCATCTTTCGCCTCGATGAGTTCGTGCAGCGCCTGAATGGAGGCGAGTGCGACGCCGTCCGCGTCAACGGTGGCGATGGCCCGCGCGTCATCGCCGAGCGCGAAGAGCTGCGCGAAGTCCTCCGCGACGGGTCCGATGTGGCGAACGCCGTCCTCGCTCAGATACGACCATTCCTTGATGGGAAGGGCGAGCACGCGCTGAAGAACCATGCGGGCGTCGACAGCCTCGAAGTCGTGCTTCATCT
>CAZZPX010000503.1:0-3073 GCA_964655955.1 uncultured Phycisphaerales bacterium
GCCGCGCGTGTGGCTGGTGAGGCCCTGCTGGAATTCATTCTGGATCGGCGCGTCCGCGTCGATCGGTACTGCGGCGCCGTTGTCGTAGTAGTATCCCCCCCCCTGGAAGATCCGCAGGGTCGGCTCCTGCACCGAGCGATGGATGAAGCTCATGTCCCAGTCGCCGGCGTCCGCGTAGCTGTAGAAGTTATTCACCGTGATCGGCGTGACGCCCGGCGTCAGAACCACATCGATGATTCCCAGCACCGTATCGAAGCGGGCGACGTCTGTGCGCGCACTGACGTCGACGCTGGCGTTGAACGTGCCGCCCGGCGTGCCGTTGCCGCTGGGAAGCGCCGCGAAGAACTCGCCGTCGAGCAGTTCACCGCCCAGGGCCGTGATCGCCTTGGCGCCCACGCCCAGCACCTCGACGCGGTAATCCGCGACGAGGGCGGCATCCGGCGTGAAGCGGATCTGCCGGCGATCCGTGAGATAATCGACCGAGCCCGCGATGAGCTGATCGTCGTCGGTGTTGAGCAGGCCATCCGCCCCGGCGGTGTAGGCGCGGACCGCTTCGGTGGTGACCGTGTCGGCATCAAGCGCCTCGTCGAAGTCGACCCAGAAGCCGCCCGTCTTGTCCGGCGCGAAGCCGACCACGCGCGGCCCGCCCGCAGCGGTCAGCGTTCCCGCGACGGCGAAGTTGTACGTCATCGAGCCGTCCGTATCGGTCGCCAGAAAGACGACATCTCCCGCCTTCGCGCCGGCCGTCGAGTTGGGATCGAGCGAGATCCGGAAGGTCGTCGTCTCGTCGAGCGCGAGCGTGGTGTCCGCGATGTCCTGGGTGATGCGGAAGCCGGCCGGCGCCTGCAGGTCGCCGAGTGTGACATTGCCCGAGCCGACGTTGGCGATGACGAATTCGCGCGAACGCGCCGACTCGCCAATCTGCTCGTACCCGAAATCGCGCGCCAGATCCTCGCCGTCCTCGATCAGCGTGGCGTTGGCGACCACCAGCACGCTGGCGAGCAGGCGGCGCTCCTCCAGCCCCTCCAGGACCGGCGGGTGGACCGAACCGGATCGGCCCACCAGGGCGGCGATGCGGCGCGGCGAGCGAGCCGGTGCGTCTGCCGGTTCACGCCAGAGACGCAGGAGGGAGGAAGGAATGGATACATCAGTGCGGCGGGTGCGGGCGAACATGGCAACATCACCTCTGAGTGGGAGCGGGGAGCGCGGCGGGCGGGCGGAAGCCGCCCTCAGCCACGCGGCGGCATCAGTTCTATCGGTCCTTGCTGAGGCCACTCGGCAGAACGCGGCCGGACCGCGGTTCTTGCTCGCAAGCTCGGCGCTTGCCGCGATTCCCGCCGGGCGGCTGCAGCGGACCCAGTCAAGGCATCGTGCATTCTACGATCCACCGTGATTCTCCCCAGGCTCGCTGTGCATGCCTGCGGCAGCCCACTTCCGCGATGCCGCACGACCCGCGCAGGTTCACATTCACCGGCCTCGATGGATCCCCGCACCGACCAGATCTCAGGCCGGTCTCGCCTGCAGCTACCCCGGGTACGCGGGCTTCTGCTGCCAGTCCATTTCGTAGGATCCCGGAATGCCGTGGTACTCGCGCGGGAAGACGTAGTCCTTGCGCAGCGGGTGGCCGACCCAGTCGTCGGCGAGCAGGATCCGCCGCAGGTCCGGGTGGCCGGGAAAGTCGATTCCCATCAGGTCGTAGGCTTCTCGCTCATGCCAGTCCGCGGCCGGCCACAGGTCGCTGACCGTCGGGATCGAGGGGGTCTCGCGCGGCGTAAACACCTTCACGGCGAAGTCGTGCCGGAAGCCGTAGCTCATCAGGTCGTAACAGCAGGCGAGCTTCTCGTCGGCGACGTAGTCCAGGGCCGTGATGCACATGAGCCAGTCGAAATCCAGCCGCTTATCGCGGCGGAGGAACTCGGCGATCGCCCGCCAATTCTCGGCCGCGACGTGCACCCGCGGATGCTTGTCCTCTGGGTGCGACTCGAGAATCGCCTCCCCGAACTGCTCGCCGAGCAGCCGGGCGATGGCAACGGGCTTGAGCTGGCCTGCGCGCGGAGGAATGAGATGCATCGTCATGGGCGGCATGATAGCAGAGCGCCGCGCGGGCGATGCGGGCGTCCGGATTCGCTGTCGTGTACACTCTGCGGCCGTGGTTTACGTGCTCTTGTACGCCGCCGCGGCCATCCGCACGCGCTCCGCTGCGCGTTGCGGCTGAACACCCTTGATCCCTTTGTTCCTCGGTCCCTCAATCCCTTCCCCATATGCGCGCAATCATCACCGGCCAGGTCGGCATGGACAAACGCGACTACCTCTCCCGCACGCTGGACTTCGCCGGCGAGCAGGGAGAGGCGATCAACCTCTACAACGTCGGCGACATGATGTACGCCGAGGGTAAGGACATCCGCCCGGGCAAGATCCTCGACCTGCCCCTCAGCCGCCTCAACTCCCTCCGCCGGGCCGTCTTCAAGGACATCATCGCCGAGTCGCGCGAGCAGAAGAACGTCCTGGTCAACTCGCACGCCACCTTCCGCTGGCGGCACGGGCTCTTCCCCGCCTTCGACTTCGACCAGATCGACAAGCTGCGGGTCGACATGTGCATCTGCCTCGTGGACAACATCGAGGTCGTGCACCATCGCCTGCACGCCGAGCACGAGATCGACGCCACCATGAAAGACTGCATGGTCTGGCGCGAGGAAGAGATCCTGGCGACGGAACTCATGGCCCAGGCCGCAGGGGCGCAGTTCTTCATCCTCAGCCGCGGACGCGAGCAGTCGACGGAACAGACGCTCTTTCGACTGCTGTGCCGGCCGGACATGCGCAAGGTCTATCCGAGCTTCCCGATGACGCACGTGGTGGGCCTGCCGGACACGCTGGCGGAGATCAACGAATTTCGGGCGCAGCTTGCGAAGCACTTCATCGCCTTCGACCCGGGCGACGTCGATGAGAAGCTGCTGCTGGAGCGGGCGATCGAGGCGGCTCGTGAGGGCAAAGACTTCCTCGACGTCACGCCGCACGGCAAGGCGGGCGGCCGCGCTGCCCCCATACGCGTCAAGGTGCGCGAGGTCATGGACAT
>CAZZPX010000504.1:0-3065 GCA_964655955.1 uncultured Phycisphaerales bacterium
GACCGGTTGTCTTTTTTGCCGTCGCGGTCCCCGAGCGGGCCCTGTCAGGCGGACTGGCCAGGTGCTATCGTGACGCGCCTGCAGACCGTATACCGGAGACCCTGCCATGTCCGCCCTGACGCTCATCGAGAAGATCGCCACCCTGCACGCCGTCGGACTCGAGCCGGGAGCGTGCGTCCGCTCGGGGGACTTTCTCTCCATTCGCCCCAAGCACATCATGACGCACGACAACACGTCGGCGGTGATGAAGAAATTCGAGGGGCTGGGCGCGCCCGGCATCCGCGATTCGAAGCAGCCCGTCTTCGCCATCGACCACGACATCCAGAACACCTCGCCGGAGAATCTGGGCAAGTACGCCAAGATCGAGAAGTTCGCCCGCGAGCAGGGCGTCGACTTTCATCCCGCGGGTACGGGCATCAGCCACCAGGTGATGGCGGAGTACGGCTACGTCACGCCGGGCAGCCTCGTCGTGGGCAGCGATTCACATTCGAATCTCTACGGCGCGGTCGCGGCCCTGGGGACTCCCGTCGTCCGCACGGATGCGGCGGCGATCTGGGCGACCGGGGAGACGTGGTGGCAGGTTCCGCCCATCGCCAACGTCGTCCTCACCGGCACGCTCCAACCGGGCGTGGTCGGCAAGGACGTGATCATCGCGCTCTGCGGCGCCTTCAACAACGATGAAGTTCTCAACATGTGCGTCGAGTTCACGGGCGACGGCGTGGCGTGCCTCTCCATGGACGACCGCATGAGCATCGCCAACATGACCACCGAGTGGGGCGCGCTCGCCGGCGTCTTCCCCTTCGATGAGACGCTGCGCGACTACCTGCACGGCCGTGCCGACTTCATGGATTCGCTCGGCGGCGACGCCATCAAGTACACCCACGAGCACGTCGAACGCTGGTATCAGACACGGCTCGAAGCCGACGCGTCGGCTTCCTACGCGCTTCGGCTGACGCTCGATCTGTCGACGGTCATTCCGCACGTCTCGGGCCCGGACCATGTGAAGGTGATGCACGCCCTGCCCGAGATCGAAGAGAAGAAGGTGCGCGTGGACAAGGCGTATCTGCTCAGTTGCGTCAACGCCCGCACGTCGGACCTCGGCGAAGCGGCGAACGTGCTGCGCGGCAAGCGCATCGCGCCGCACGTGAAGATGTACGTGGCGGCGGCGTCGGCGAACGTGCAGAGAGAAGCGGAGAACCGCGGCGATTGGCAGGCGATCGTCGAGGCGGGCGCCCAGCCCCTCCCGCCCGGCTGCGGAACCTGCATCGGCCTGGGCGCCGGCACGCTGGAAGCCGGCGAGGTGGGCATCAGCGCCACGAATCGCAACTTCAAGGGTCGCATGGGCAGCCGCGAGGCGCAGGCGTATCTCGCCAGCCCCGCCGTGGTCGCCGCCTCCGCGCTTGCGGGCCACATTGCCAGCCCCGTGAAGTACGAGCGCATCCAGCCGAAGATTCGTGTCGAGACGTTCGAGGACGCCGATGCAGCGAGGGAGCGTGTGCGAATCCTCGAGGGCTTCCCGTCGCGCATGCAGGGGCGCGCGTTGTGGCTGCCGATCGACAACCTGAACACGGACGGCATCTACTCGGGCAAGATGACGTACCGCGACGATGTCACTCGTGAAGAGATGGCAGTCGCGGTCATGGCCAACTACGACCCGAAGTTCCAGGCCATAGCGCGCGAGGGCGACATCATCGTCGCGGGCAGGAACTTCGGCACGGGCTCGTCGCGCGAGCAGGCGGCGACGGCCCTGGCGATGCGCGGCATCCAGTGCGTCATCGCCGCCTCCGCCAGCCAGACCTACATGCGCAACGCCTTCAACAACGGCTTCATCGTGCTCGAGTGCCCCCGGCTCGTGAAACACCTGCGCGAGGAATACCGGGAGAACCGCGAGGCGACGATACCCGGCCCCCGACTCGAGATCGACTACGAGGCGGGCGTCATTCGCTGCGCCGGCATGGCGTTCAGCTTCCCGGCGCTGGGCCCCGTCCCGCAGAAGCTGATCATCACCGGCGGCGCGGAGAACGTCGCCAGGGAGCAGTTGGCAGCCGCACAAGCGCTGTGACGAGATCGCGATACCGGTCGACTCCGGGGGCGCCGGCCTGACGCCGCGGCCTCCAAGAGGTCACGGTTCCCCCATCATGCGCAGAATGGCCTTCTCATAGATCCGCCGCGCCATCTCTTCGCCGCGAGGCACCGCTTTCACGAAGTGCGTGGTCATGAAGCCGGAGTTGACCTCCAGCACGCGCAGCCCGTCCTTGCAGTCAAGGACGTCAACGGCCCCGAAGCGCAGGTTTATGGACGCAGCGGCGCTCAGCGCCAGGGCCGCTGCATCCGCACGTTCCTCCATCTCGACCCGACCGGCCAGGCGCAGATTGTGCTTCCATCCCAGCAGCACGCGTTCGCCGGCAGGCGGCACGCGTCGCCAGTCCAGAGACCTCGTCGCATCGGCCTCCATCAGCAGCGTCAGGAGTGTCTTTGCATCGGCGTGGCCTTCATACGCATGCAGCAAGAGGTCAAGGAGCGTCCTCTCGCCATCGCCGACAACGTACGGCTGCGCCTTGCCGTACATCAGCTCAACTTCGCCATCGAGGACGACGACACGGTACTCGCGCTGCGCCTCGAGGAACGGGCAGATGCAGATGGTGCGCTCCGTGGCGAAGAGCGCGTGCACGGCCGCCTCGAACTGGCGCGGCGTGGTCGTATGGGTGACGCCGTGCCCGCCGGAGTCATCGACGGGCTTGACCACAACATTCCAGTCCCACTGCCCGGCGAGTTCGCGCATGTGCCGCCAGTTCCCCTCCGGATCGACGTAGGTGGAGACGGCGGGGTGGCGGAAGAGGTGGTGCTCGACGCAGGGGATGCCATCCGCTGCGAGCACGCCCGCTGCCGCCGCCTTGTCCGAGGCGATGTTGCGCGCCGCTGCGCTGTTGAGTTCGAAGTTGTGGGCGTAGATGTGTCTCCTCACATCGCCGCGCGTGAGGCGGATGACCCAGCCCTCGCAGAGCGACTGCATGTCGATGCCGTGCTGCTTCGCGATGTGCTCGCAAAGGCGGTGCAGGGTGCGA
>CAZZPX010000505.1:0-3057 GCA_964655955.1 uncultured Phycisphaerales bacterium
ACGCCCGCCAGGCCGCGCTCGTAGGCACCGGCGGGCCCGAAGCGCGCAACGCCGAACCCGAAGGCGAGGATCCGCTTTACCTCAGACATGTCGCGATTGCAGTGCAGGACGACGCCCGAGACGTTCGTGTTCTCGTGGTTGAGCCGCGCCCCGTGCACACCCGGCTCGCGCTCGAGATACACAGGCTGCCGCGGATCGAAGCTGCTGTGCTTTTCGCCGAAGATGGTGATGTCGTCCGCATCGACGAGCTGCGGCAGGTCCGGGCCCCAGGAGTTCAGAAAGAGAATGACATCGCCGTCGCGCGTGAAGCCCGCGCCAGCGACCTGCTCGACGCCGGAGCCGCCGATCGCGGTCGCGGAGATCGGCTCCAGCTTGAGCGAAGGCTCTTCCGCGTTGTTCTCGATCAGCTCCTTGGGGCCGTCAGCACGCAGGGGCGCGGCCAGGAGGAGCGCGATGCAGGTCGTGAGCAGGAGCCATCTCATGTGGATAGGATACGCTCAGCGCGGGGCGCGGACTCGGCAGATTGAGCGATGACAGAGCTGCTCGCGCCGGGGCGGGGGCCAGCGCCCTCTAACGCTTCTTCGTCAGCCAGTTCTTCAGTTTCGTCTTCGTCCATGTGTTGATGCACCGGTCGCGCTGCAGGCCGGCGCGGCGGGCGGTCGACACGCCGAAGCGGCGCATGGGCAGATGTTCGGGCCGATGGGCGTCGGTGTTGATGGCGATGAGGCATCCCGCCGCAGCCGCGGCGCGCACGTGCACATCGCGCAGGTCGAGCCGCATCCAGTGGGCGTTGATCTCCAGGGCCGTGTCATGCTCCGCCGCCGCTGCGAAGAGCGTCGCCATGTCCGGCTCCAGCCCGGGCCTCTTGCCGATGAGCCGGCCGGTCGCGTGGCCGATGATGTGCACCAGCGGATGCTCGATCGCCTTGAGCAGGCGCTTTGTTGCCACATCCGGCTTCTGTTTGAGAGATGAGTGGGGGCTGGCGATGACGATGTCGAGCTGCGCCAGAAGTTCATCATCATAGTCGAGCCTGCCGTCTGCGAGGATGTCGACCTCGCTGCCCGCGAGAATATTAATATCCTTGCGCCTGGCCGCCGCTTCGCGCACCGTTTCGATGTGTTCTCTCAAGCGCTCGGGAGAGAGGCCGTTGGCCACAGGCTGGCTGACGGAATGGTCCGTAACGGCTACGGTGTGATAGCCGAGCGCGACTGCTTCATCCGCAAGTTCGTCGATCGAGAAGTCCCCGTCGGAAGCGATCGTGTGGGCGTGCAGTTCCGCCTTGAGATCGTCGACCACAATCAATCCGTCAAGCTCGACCTGCTCCAGGTCCACCCACTCCTCGCGCAGCTCCGGCGGAATGTAACGCAGCCCCAGCTTCTTATAGATCCCCGCCTCCGTCGTCTCGACCGGTTTCCCTCCCTGCTCTTGCGGGGGTTTCTCCGGGTCCTTCGGCTTCTTGAACAGGCCGTACTCGTTCAGCCGCAGGTCGCGCTTGATCGCCCGCTCGCGCAGTTCGACGTTGTGCTCCTTGGAGCCCGTAAAATAAAGCAGCGCCGCTTCGAAGGCGTCTCGATCGACGATGCGCAGATCCGCCTGGATCGAGCGATCCTCGCTGATCTTCATTCGCACCGAACATTTCGTCGCGCCCCCGGCGAGGACCTTCTCGACGTCACCTCGCGCGGTGAACGCCTCCGCCGCCGCCTCCGCATCTTCCGCAGCAACGAGAATGTCGATGTCGCCGACCGTCTCCCTGCCGCGGCGCAGCGAACCGGCATACGCCGCGCGCTCGACGCCCTCCACCTCTGCGAGCATGGCGACGATCGTCTCGGCGACGGGCAACGCTAAACCCATCGGCGTGCGCTCGCCCGACCGCTCCAGGAAACTCAGCGCGTCCTTGATATTCTCCACCGTCTTCTTGCCCATGCGCGGCAGCTTCAGCAGGGATCCATCCTCGATCGCCTGCTTGAGCCCCTCGATGGTCGTGATATTGAGTTCTTCCCACATCAGCCGCACTGTCCTGGGCCCGAGCCCCGGGATCTTAGCGATTTCGAGCAAGCCGGCCGGTACCTCGTCGCGCAGCTTCTGATGCTCCTCGATCGTGCCCGTCTCGAGAAACTCGAGTACGCGCTCCGCGGTGCCCTTGCCCACGCCGTCAATCTCGGTGAGCTGCTTCTTAGCGTCGTCGCCCGCTTCCTCGACGAGCGCCGCCACATCGTGGGTCATGTCCTTGAAGACGCGGGCCGCCCGGTTCATCGCGCTGACGCGAAAGGCGTTGCCGCCCGACAACTGGATAGCGATCGCCATCTCCTCAAAGATCTGGGCAAGCTGCTTGTTGACGGACATGGATGCCGTTCCTTTCCGCGGCAATACGATAGCACATGGTGCTCGAATCGAGCGGCGATTCCGTCATGCCCGCGAAGGCGGGCAGCCAGTTCCGCGCCGCAACCGCCCGGTCGTTCAACTGGATCCCCGCCTGCGCGGGGAAGACGAAGGATGTCGAAGCGCAAATCGCAAGCGCCGTGGTGATTGAATGGCGCGTACTCTACCGCTCCCGTTCCGCCAGCAGGCGCGCCGCTTCCTGCACGTCCTTGTCGCCGCGCCCCGACAAGTTGATCACCAGGTTCGCCTCCCGCGGCATCGTCCGCGCCTTCTCCACCGCCGCCGCGATGGCGTGCGATGTCTCGAGCGCCGGGATCAGCCCCTCCATCTCGCTAAGGAGCGAAAACGCATCCAGCGCCTCGTCATCCGTCACCTTGGTGTACGTCACCCGCCCCGCATCCTTCCAGTACGAATGCTCGGGCCCAACGCCGGGATAGTCCAGCCCCGCCGAGCAGGAATGCACCGGCGCCGTCTGCCCGTCGTCATCCTGCCAGACGTAGCTGAGTGACCCGTGCAAGACGCCCGGCCGGCCCAGCATCAGCGGCGCCGCGTGCTGGCCGAACTCGAGCGACCGTCCGCCCGCCTCGACCCCCACGAGTTCGACGCCCTCGTCATCGACGAACGGATAGAAGATCCCCGCCGCGTTCGAGCCGCCGCCCACGCACGCCACCACGCAGT
>CAZZPX010000506.1:0-3052 GCA_964655955.1 uncultured Phycisphaerales bacterium
CTACCAAACGCCAAGACCTGATCGACCAACTCCTGGCCGATCCGCGCTTCGCCCCCATGCAGGCGGACGTCACGGAGAACGACGCTGAGGGACACGCAAAGCTCGAGGAATTGGGGGGCGGGGGCATTCCCCGCCTGGCGGTGTATCACCCCGGCCGGGGCGAGCCCATCCAGTACTACAGCTTCTACGACCAGTCGGCCCTGCTCGCCGCCCTCGAGGGACGTACGGTCGAACTTGAAGAAGGCGCGATGTTCGACTTCTTCGGCTGGCAGTTCAGCGTCGACTCGATCCTCTTCATCGTCATCCTGGCGATCATCGCGGGCCTGCTGCTCAACTTCACGCCCTGCGTCCTGCCCGTCATTCCCATCAAGGTGCTCAGTCTGCACCAGCAGGCGGGCAATCCCGCCCGCTGCCTGGCCCTGGGCATCTCGTTCGGCTTCGGCATCATCGCCTTCTTCATCGGCGTGGGCATCCCCATCGCCGTGCTCAAGGTCTTCGACTGGGGCCGCATGTTCAGCCTGCCCAGCGTCAACATCGTGCTGGGCTTCATCATCCTGCTCATGGCCCTGGGCATGATGGGGCTCTTCTCGATTCGCCTGCCGCAGAAGGCGTACATGTTCAACCCCTCGCACGACACGCACACCGGCAGCTTCCTCACGGGCATACTGACGGGGCTGCTCTCGACGCCGTGCACGGGACCGCTCCTCGGCGCGGCGATCGCCTGGGTCGTCAAGCAGGAATGGTGGCTGGCGCTGGGCACGTTCGCAGCCATGGGGTTCGGCATGGCGTTTCCCTACGTGCTGCTCGCCGCGAATCCCAAGTGGGTCGATCGCCTGCCGCGCACCGGCGCGGGGAGCGAACTCGTCAAACAGGTCATGGGCATCCTGCTCATCGCCGTCGCCGTGTACTTCTTCGGCCTGGGCGGTTCGGCGATGGGGTATTGAGGCGACGCACCGCCGCAGTCGGTCTCAGCCGCGGCGCATGATGACGTCGGGCATGAGCCGGCCGAACTGTGCGATGAGCCACCAGCGCCGCGGCACGTAGGCGCAACGCGCCCTGCGATCCATGAGACGCAGCATGATCTCGGCACAGCGTTCGGCGGAGATCGCCCAGAAGACGCCGCCTTGGCGCGTCTCGATCATCGGCGTCTCGATGAAACCCGGGCGCAGATCCGTGATGAACACCTCGCGCGCCAGCCCCGCCTTCTGCACGCGCAGACGCAGCCCGCGCAGGTAGCGACTCACGAACGCTTTCGTAGCGCAGTACGCCGCGCCGTCGGCGGAGACGAGTTGACCCGCGACGGAGGAGATGCCGACGAGATGCCCACCGCCGCGCTCAAGGAAGTGCCGCAGCGCGCAGGCAGCCTGCGCGGTGAAGGCAAGCGCATTGGTCTCGACGATCGTCGCGTCGCGCTTCCAGTCGAGATCCTCGCCGCGCAGGGACACGCCCGCGTTGAGAATGACCACATCAACTCTGACTTCGCGGAAGATGCGCTCGAACTGCCCGATCGACTCGTCGAGCTGCGTCACGTCCATGGGGACGCCGTGGAAGCGCTCGCCGAGCTCAGCCTGCAACGCCTCGAGGCGCTGCTGGCGACGGCCGGTGCCGATGACGTTGTCGCCGCGCGCGATCAGCGCTCGCGCCAGCGCCTCGCCGATGCCGGATGTCGCGCCGGTAATGAGATAGTTCTGCGGCATGGAACGGTCTCGACTCAGCAAAGGCCGCGGCAGTGGCCGCCGTCAACGACGAGGCTCGTGCCGGTGATGAAGCTCGCCCGCTCGCTGCACAGGAAGACGACGGCGGCGGCGAGTTCCTCCGGTTCGCCCAGGCGGCCGAGCGGAATCTCGGCTCGCACGCCGGCAAAGTGTTCCTGCGCCTTGTCGAGATCGTCCGTGCCCGCCAGCGTGAGCAGACGATCCGTCAGGTGATAGCCGGGCAGGACGTTGGTGACGTTGATGGCAAAGGGCCCGAACTCGTCGGCGAGATCCTTGGCGAGACCGACGATGGCGGGGCGCAAGGCGTTGCTCGCCGTCAGCCCCTTGAGCGGCTGGTGCGCGGTCATGCTCGCGACGTTGACGATGCGCCCCCACCGCTGCTGCTTCATTCCCGGCGCGACGAGCCGGACGAGTCGCACGACGTTCATCAGCGTGCTCTGCATCGCCGCCTCCCACTTGTCATCGTCCAGATCATCGAAGGAGCCCTTGGGCGGGCCGCCCGTGTTGCAGACCAGGATATCCACGCCGCCCAATTCGCGCTGGGCCGCGTCGACGACAGCGAGGCATCCTTCCTCCGCGGCGACGTCAGCGACAACCGCATGCACCAGTGCACCGGTGTCCTTGTGGATCGCGCCCGCCGCGTCCTGAAGATGTTCCCTGCCGCGGGCGCACATGACGAGGGAGCACCCTTCCGCCGCCAGCCCCGCCGCAATCGCCCGGCCGAAGCCCTTGCTCGCCGCTGTCACGATCGCCCTTTTGCCCGCGATTCCCAGGTCCATGCCGCCTCCTCTCGCTTCGGGTACGCGCACGATGATACCGCGGCTCCCTCGGGGATTTCGCTTGCCCTCGTCGCAGAGCGCGATAGCCTGAAGTGAATGATGCCTACGCAGGAGTGGTCGCATGCGAGTCCGGTGTCTGAAAGCGAAGGGGGCGGTGCTTGCTTTGGCTCTGCTTTATGCGTGCGCATCGCCGCGCCTGGCGGTGGCGCAGGGCGGCGGCACAGCGGGCGCTCACACAGCCCAGCCGGGCGATCAGCAGCCGCCTGCCTCACCCACCACGGCGGACGCCAATCTCGCCTATGTCATTGACCGCGACGCGTATCTCGATCGTCTGCACGGGATGTGGCTCGGCGAAGTGATCGCCAACTGGACCGGCCGCACTACGGAAGGCTGCTGCTGCCCTGGCTGCCCGGGCGGGGGCGACTTTCTCACTGACGCCGACTGGGGCGGCCAGACGCCGGGGGGCAAGACGATCGAGTTCATCCTCGACCAGGATCCCTGGCAGGCGGACGATGACACCGACATCGAGTACGTCTATCAGTACCTGCTGGAACAGCA
>CAZZPX010000507.1:0-3044 GCA_964655955.1 uncultured Phycisphaerales bacterium
GACCGGCTCCGAATAGGGGCGGGGGGGCAACGAGCGGCGAGCCATCGGGTCGCCGGAGCAGGACGCCTCGACGCGGCACCAGCAGTGGCTCCGGGCGGGCGACATCGCCGCGCACACCCGGTTCGTGCGCACACAGGCCGATGTCGAGATCCGCAACGATCCGGCGACCACCAAGGCGCGGGAGGCGGCTGCGGAAAACACGCCCCTGCATTTTGCGCCGATCCAGCCGACCATCGAGGAGATCGAAACCTCGCTCTCCGACCTGCCCGGCAACCTCGCCGAGTACGAGTCTTTCGAGGAACTCAATCAGAAGACGATCAACCTCTACGGGTTGACGGCGGCGAGCTTCGCGCAGATTCGCGAGCTGGACAATGACGCCTGGAACCGCTGCGTGGATGAGCTGGTGACCGACTGGCTGCCGCGCAACCCCGTGCTCTACGGCGACGCGGGGCAGACACAGCGCTTCGAACGCACGCCCGTCTTCCTGGGACCCCGGGGCGAGCGCATCGTCGACGCCGATCCGATCACGATTTCGGTCGCAGCCAAAGCCGTCGGCAGCGAGCAGACTGCGGGAGGCGGGGCCGGCGAGGCGCTGGAGCGGCTGGCCACGCGACTGACGCGGACGCGGGCGCGGGCCTGGCCGGATGAACTGGTCGAGGTGGCGGCGTATCGCATCGCCACCCCGCCGCGCTCGACGTTCGCGCTCGACGAAGCCGCGACGCACCGCGCGCGGGAGGAGGCGGCGGCGCGCGTCGCGCCCGTCTACGACAAGCACCGCCCGGGCGAGATCATCTATCGGCGCGGCGAACCGGTCGAGGCTGAAGCGCTCAAACTCGCCCAGGTCGAGGAGGCGCAGTACCGCAGCGAACACTCCCTGGCGGTGATCAGCGCCCGGCTGGGGCAGATCGGCGTCTCCATCCTGCTCGTGCTGGCCCTCTCGGTGTACATCTTTCACTTCTACCCCCGCATCGTGCGCAACCCGCTGCGGGTGGCGGCGCTCGCGGGCTCGATGGCGCTGCTGCTGCTGCTCGCCTGCACCCTCAGCGTCGCCGATCCGCACTCGATCTACCTGACCGCCCTGGGGCCCATCCTGCTCCTGGGCATGACCGTGTCGATCGTCTACGACCAGCGTCTGGCGATGGCGACGACGGCGGTCTTCGCGCTGCTGGTCACGCTGGCTGTCGACCAGAGCGTCGGCTTCTTCATCCTGGCGCTTGCCGGAGGCGGCGTGGCCGTCTGGCAGCTTCCCGAAATACGCCAGCGCAACACGCTGATGCGCGCGGGCATCTTTTCCGCCGCGATGCTGGGCCTCACGACCTTCATCGTGCAGTTGCTCGAACAGCCGCTCTCCTCGCCCGGCATCCTGCGCGAGATCGCCACCGACGCCTCCCTCGCGGCGCTGGCCGGGCTGCTCGTGAGCCTCTTCATCCTCGGCGTTCTGCCCACCATCGAGCGGCTCTTCGACGTGACCACCGGCCTCAAGCTCGTCGAGCTGCGCGACAGCAAGCAGCCGCTCCTGCGCGAACTGCAGCAGCGCGCGCCGGGCACGTTCAACCATTCACTAACGATCGCCAGCATCGCCGAGGACGCAGCCGAGGCGATCGGCGCGGATCCCCTGCTCACCTACGTCGGCGGCTTGTATCACGACATCGGCAAGATGAACAAGCCCGACTACTTCATCGAGAACCAGGGGACCGGCTACAACAAGCACGCCAAGCTGCGCCCCGCCATGTCGCTGCTCGTTATCGTCGGCCACGTCAAGGACGGCATCGAAATGGCGCGAGAGTTCGGTTTGCCCCGGCAGATCATTCACTTCATCGAGTCGCACCACGGCACGACGCTCGTCGAGTACTTCTATCACGCCGCCCGCGAACAGGCGGCGGAGAATCCCGAGCAGGATGCGCCCTCGGAACTCGAGTATCGCTATCCCGGCCCGAAACCCAAGACGCGCGAGGCGGCGATCCTCATGCTGTGCGACTGCGTCGAGTCGGCGACGCGCGCCATGGCCGATCCCACGCCTTCGCGTATCGAATCACTCGTGCACGAACTGGCTCGCAAGCGCCTGCTCGACGGCCAGTTCGACGATTGCGCCCTGACCCTGCGCGAACTGAAGCTGATCGAGGCGTCGATCATCAAGAGCATGTGCGCGATTTACCACGGGCGAATCAGTTATCCCGACGCCAAGGACAAGAGCAAGGAACAGAAGGGCGAGCAGGTTCGCCCTGACGAGGCGACGGGGAAAGCGGCGACGGCCTGATCATCCCTTGCAGCAGCAGCAGCGGGGCTTGTGTGCGGCGGATGCCGAACCCGCGCCATGCGCCGCCTGTGCACTGGCGCGGCGCTGAGACTCGATCTCAGCGTGCTTGCACATGCGCTGCCCTGCCGATGCTCCGCCTTTCGCGATTTCAGGTCGCAGCGTGCGCCAGGGCCTGGGGTATACTCGTGTGGCAGATTGGAGGTGGACGCGATGCCACGCCACGAGCACGAGCGGACGAAACCGTCGACGCCGGCCCGCAGTTCTTCCCTGGCCGGCGTCAGCAGGCGCGACTTCATGCAGACGCTGGGGCTTTCCGCCGCCGCCGGGGCGCTGGCGCAAGGCGGCGAAGAAGCACGCGCCGCGGCGCAGGATGCCGGCCCGCGCATCGTCGGCCCGGGCAAGACGACCGTGAAGCTGCGCTTCAACGGCAAGGCGCGCGAACTCGACGTCGAGCCGAACGTCACGCTGCTCGACGCGCTGCGCAGGCGCCTCGACCTGACCGGCGCGAAGGAGATCTGCGATCGCGCGGCCTGCGGCGGGTGCAGCGTGCTCGTCGACGGCAAGCTGGTCACCTCCTGCATGATGCTCGCCATCGACGCGGATGGCTGCGACATCACCACCATCGAGGGCCTCGCCGACGGCGACACGCTGCACCCCATCCAGGAGGCGTACGTGCGTCACGACGGGCTGCAATGCGGCTACTGCACGCCGGGCTTCATCATGGCGACAAAGGCCCTGCTCGACGCGAACGACAAGCCGACCCTCGACGAGATCAAGCACGGCCTGA
>CAZZPX010000508.1:0-3042 GCA_964655955.1 uncultured Phycisphaerales bacterium
GAATCGCCCCTTGCGAGCTTATGATACGGTAATCTGGAGAAGATGCAAGTTGTAGGCGACGAAAGTCACGGGAATTGTTTTGGCCGTATGCGGCCGTCCGGAGCCGACGCGTCGTAAGGCACGGTCGTGGAGGTATTTGATTAGCGATTCGCGGCGGGGTCCCGGGGCTTTAGCGCGCGGGTGAACTGATGTCCTCTCGCCTATTCCCTCTTCCACTGCGGGAAGCGCCCGGGCGTCCACGGCGCGCCAAGCTCCTCGAGTTCTGCCTCGAGTGCTGCGAGATCCTCCTCGACGAGCACGCGCAGCTCCGCCAACACGCGCTCGAACTGGTTCGCCGCATGCTCATACGACTCCATCTGCGTGCCTGTCGGCGGTGAGGTGACGTAGAACTGATCGTTGATGATCTGCGAGATGCGGCCGTTGATCGACGGCTCGGTCGGCTCCTCGCGGCGTGACTTGATGCGGTCGCCGCGCAACTCGATGAGCAGATCGTTGAGGCGCTGCTGCAGGTCGACGGTGTGCGCGAGATGCGCCGCCTGCGCATCGGGCGTTGCGTGAATCGCCTGCCGAAGCGCCGCCAGCCGATTGTCGGCGTCGCTGGCGACGTTGAGCGCTCCGCGGACGGCCCGCTGGAGGCGAGCCGCCTTCATCTGGAAGTCGAGCACTGCTTCCTTGTCCCTGGCGGCGAAGGTCGCCAGCTCGAGCGGCACGAGGCGGAAGGGGACGGGGTCGGTCAGCGCCGTGGTTTCACCGTCCACGACCTTGACGACCTGCACGGTGTATTCGCCGGGGAGCGCCAGCGGGCCGGAGGGCGAGCGCCACCAGGAGCGCCCGCCGCCGTCGATTGGCGTGGTGGCGGGGTAGCGCATGTCCCAGGTGAAGCGATGCAGCCCCTTGCCGCGCGGCGCTTCGACGCGGCGCACGACCTCGCCGTTGTCATCGCGGATGACGGCGACGACGCCTGGTTGGATCTCCTCTTCTTCAGCGCGGATCTCGTCCCAGGTCGGGTATGGCGGAGTCCGGTCCTCCTTCTCCGCCTCCTTCTCCAGCCGCTGCCGCTCTTCCTGGCGCGTCTCGATCTTCTCCTTCAGATAGAAGGTGAAGACGGGGCCGTAGGCGGGATTCTCCGCGGCGTAGTACATCGCGCCCTGCGACCCCTTGCCGTTGCCCCCGCCCAGCCGACCGCGCGGCACGTAGCGCCAGGCGTCCTTGATGGGGAAGATGTGCGCCTCGGTGGTCTCGAAGAGTTCCTCGCTCATGTGGCGCAGCGGCGAGTAGTCGTCAAGGATGTAGATGCTGCGGCCGAACGTGCCGAGGATCAGATCATTCTCGCGCCTTTGAATCTCGATGTCGCGAATAGAGATGGTGGGCAGACCGCCGCGCATCTCCATCCACTTCTCGCCGCCGTCGAGCGTGACGAAGCAGCCGAACTCCGTGCCCAGGAAGAGCAGGTTCTCCAGTTCGTGATCCTCGCCGACGCTGTAGCAGACGTGATCCTGCGGCAGATCGCCGCTGACGCTGGTCCAGGTCTGGCCGCGGTCGTCGCTGCGCAGCACATAGGGCGCAAAATCACCGTTCTTGTGATTGTCGAAGCAGGCGTAGACGCGGTCGGGATGGTGCAGCGACGCCTTGAGATCGCTGACGTAGGTCATATGCGGCACATCGGGGAAGGCGTCGATCCTGCGCCAGGTCTCCCCGCCGTCTTCCGTGACCTGCACGAGGCCGTCGTCGGTGCCGACGTAGATCAATCCTTCGACGAGCGGGGACTCCGTGAGCGAAACGATGTTGCCGTACGCCGAGGTCGACTCATTCTTCGCCACGGCGTCGAAGCTCTGGATCTTGCCCATGACCTCGAGCAGGTCGCGGTTGATCTGGCGGGTGAGATCGCCCGACACGGCGGTCCAGTTGTTGCCGCGATCCTCGCTGCGGTAGAGCACATTCGCCGCGACGTAGAGACGCGTGGGAAGGTGCGGGCTGATGATGAGGGGCGTGTCCCAGTTCCAGCGCAGCGGCGCATCATCCGGGCCTTCGACGGGACGGATGTCGACGGTCTCGCCGCTGCGGCGGTCGTGCCGCACCAGCCCCCCGTATTGCCAGAGGCTGTAGACGATGTTGGGATCCAGCGGGTCGACGGCGGTTTCATAGCCGTCGCCGCCGACGGTCACGAACCAGTCGCTGTTGACGATGCCGGCGTACTCGGTGGTGCGCGAGGGCCCGCCCATGGTGTTGTTGTCCTGCGTCCCGCCGTAGACCCAGTAGAACGGCAGGGAGTTGTCGGCGGCGACGCGGTAGAACTGCGAGATGGGCAGGTTGGGCTTGAACTGCCATGCCTCGCCTTCGTCCCAGGTCTCGTACACGCCGCCGTCGCATCCGACCAGCATGTGTTGGGGATTCTTCGGATTGATCCACAGTGCGTGGTCGTCGACGTGGCGGTTCTGCCGGGGCATGCGCTCGAAGGTCGCGCCGCCGTCGCGCGTCACGTGCATGATCGTGTCGAGCGCATAGACGGTGTCGACGTCGGTGGGGTGACAGAAGATCTCGTTGTAATACTGCGGGCTGGTGGTCATGTAGCTGTTGCGCTTGTGCCAGGTCTCGCCACGGTCGAGCGAGCGGAAGACGCCGCCCGCATCGCCCTGCGCCTGCACGATCGCGTAGAGCACATCGGGGTTGACGGGAGCGATGTCCAGGCCAATGCGGCCCATGTCGCCGCCCGGCAGACCGCGGTTGATCTTGCGCCACGACTTGCCGCCATCGGTCGACTTGTGCAGCCCCGACTCGGGGCCGCCGTTGATCTGCGTCCACACATGCCGGCGGCGCTGATAGGCGGAGGCGTAGATGGTGTCAGGATCGCGCGGATCGAGATGTACTTCGTTGATGCCGGTGTCGTCGCTGATGTGGAGGATGCGCTCCCAGGTTTCGCCGCCGTCGGTCGTCTTGTAGAGGCCGCGATCGCCGCCGGCGTTCCACAGCGGTCCCTGGGCTGCGATGTAGACGACGTCGGTGTCGCGCGGGTCGATGGCGATCATGCCGATGTGCTCGGAT
>CAZZPX010000509.1:0-3035 GCA_964655955.1 uncultured Phycisphaerales bacterium
GAGCGTCGTGCAGGCGATGACCACCGCCGCCGCGCCCTCCAGCGAGTTGAGCTTCTGCTCCTCGCGCTGCAGTCGCCGCTCGTTGATGCGCCTCAGCAGCTCGACGGCCGTGACGCGGGCCTGTGCTCGTCGCACCTCCTCGACGCCCGGCGCTTTGGCGAAGCGCAGCAGGGCGTAGGCGGCGAGGGCATCCTGGGCAGTCGTGCTCACCGCCGGATCCGCCGCGTCCGACCACGGCTCGTAGAGCGCGAGCAGGCCGAGCGGCTCATCGCCCGGCCAGAGCCGCGCCTGAAGATGGGCGGCGAGCTGTTGCGCGACGTTGACGAGTTGTTCGCCGCGCACCTCGCGCAGTTCGACGACGCTGCCGCCCCGATGCATCAGCTTCGACGTGGAGCCGGGTGCGGGCTGGGCGCGCTGGACGGTGTGGAAGCGGTAGATCGTGGCGCGCTCTTGCTGGAAGAGATCGGGCAGGCTGGCGGGCAACACGCCGTGCTCACCCAGGACGGCGCGCAAGGCCCGTTCGCCGGTGAGCGCCATATGGCGCATCTCGCCGGGGAAGAGCGCGGTGAGTTTGTCGTCGATGCGGGCGGCGAGCCCCCATTCCGTCGTCTGCGCCCAGCGCGTCACCTCGGGGAGGCTTTGCGCCTCGAGCGGGATCAGCAGGTTCGCCAGCTCGACGCTGATTGTCAGGCTGCGCGCCGCCTGCAGGAGTGAATCCTCAGCCAGGGCGTCGCGCTCGACGGGCAGGCGCGGCCGGGCTTCACGCATCGCCTCGCGGGCCGCGGCAACGAGCAAGCCGCGGGCGTCGAACTCGGCATCGTTGATCTCGGCGAGAGGGGGCAGCGCCACGCCGCGTCCGATCACCTGGCCCGCTGAGCGCAGCGTCACCGTCACGCCCTGCACGCCGGGCAGGGGCGGGGCGGCGTCCTCGATGATGCGCCAGGCGCGCACCCATGCGTCTACCTGTTCATACGCCGGGCGCAGCAGGCGGACGTGTGGAACCGGGTCGTCCGTGTCCTGTGCGGCGGCGGGATCGGCGGTGGTCAGGACCGCGAAGAGTGCCGCCAGACAACACAGCACGTTGCGTTTCCGCAACATGCCGCGCCGCCGCCCGCTGCGGGTCCCAGAAGAATCGCCGTGCGAGCCAGTACGGCCGGGCCCCGAGCGGGCGGCGAGGCTGGCACGCCGGCTGCAACCTTTACCACGACAACTTGGAGAAATGAGAATGCTGCACATGATTATGCTGACATCTTACCGCAAGCGCGTGCTGATCCTCGCGCTGCTCAGCTTCGCCTCCCTCTGCTGAATCACAGATCAGGTGACCTCCGCCTCGGCGCTCTTCCGCGCCGAGGGGCCCACGCCAGGATCCGCGGCTCGCTCGGATCGCGTGTGTCCGCAGCCGCGGGATCGACTCAGGTAGAGACGGAGCGGCGGCGGCGCAGGGCGGGGGGTGCTGCCACGAGCAGGAGCAGGGCCGACGAGGGCGCGGGATTCCGCAGCCCGTACTTGTATTGCTCCTGCGTGAAGTCGTCGAAGCCATCCTCATACCCGGCGAGCAGCACGCCGAGGTCCGAGGTCCCCACATATCCATCGAAATCGATGTCGGCGACGGGGATGTTGCGCTCGTAGAAGGAGAGCAGCACGGCCAAGTCGCGCTGATCCGTCCGGCCATCGCCGGTCAGATCGCCCGAGTCGGGATCGATGACCGGGTAGAGGTACCAGAGTCCGCCTTCCTCATCAGGCGTGACTCGACGCTTCACGCCCGTGTACTCGGAGTACATCACGTCATTCGGCGACGGCTGCCAGTCATAGTGGAACGTGTGGGGATTGACGCGGGGGGAGTCGTTGTCGGCGGCCTCGTCGGTGTGGTCGAGGCCGAGGGCGTGGCCGAGCTCGTGCAGCAGGACCGTCTCGACGTCGAAGCCGTCGCCCGAGCCGTCGAAGCTCCAATCGATCAGGGGGCTGTCGGAGTTCAGGTAGATGTCGACGGAGTTGATGAGGCGCGTATCGGTGTTGACGAGGGCAAAGCCGAGGTTCCCGGCCCCCATCGTGTAGGTCTTCCCCTCGGAGACGATTTCGAAGCCGGTTGGACGCGTGAAGAAGTCGATGTTGGCGCCCCAGCCGGGGAGGGGGGTCTCACCGGGCACGTATTCGTCGAGGCCCGGCCCCTCGTAGTTCACGTGGAAGTTGTCATCGTCATTGGGGACCGCGCTCCAGTTGCACAGCTCGAAGGACAGCCCCATCGAGGCGCTCGACCAGGTGTTCAGGGCGTTGTGGACGGCGTAGGTCGCCTGTTCCTGCAGGCCGGGCGCGTGCGAGAAGAACGCATCGTCGATGGCGAAGCTGAGCGAGAATGGCTGGCGAGCGGACCAGTCCTCCCAGCGTTTGACGCGACCCGCGTCGATCGACGCTTCGCTGGGAAAGCCGAGGAATGTGAACGCCTGCACCGGAAAGGCTGCAAGGCATACGCCGGCCAGACTGCTCAGGGCTGCGAGCTGGAGCTTCATGTCAACACCGCAGTATCAGGGTTGCGCGGCGGCAGTCCCGCCGATGCAACGGCCCATGGGGAGTCAGGATGTGCGCCGCCACCTCCGGTTGGCTCGACAGCCGCGAGTTCCGCCGCGTCCGTGGTGGTTGCGGCAGCCATCGCGCCTCAGCGTCAGCGGCGACGCCGGATCAGAGCGCCTGCCGTGAAGAGCAGAGTGGACAGCGCGCCCGGAGCCGGAATGAGAGGAATCAGAACAGGGATATCATTGGGGTCGGGCCCACCCGGCTGGAACGGGCCGATGAGCGCCCCGATGTCCTGCCGGACCGGAATGGTCGGCCCTGTGAAGAGCAGAAGTTGGATGGTCTCGTCGTTGTCCAGTTCATGCCGAGGATCCGTATTCGGATCCCACTCCCACTCCGCCTGCGCTCCGTACGGCCCGTAGTTGCTGAAGTCGTCGAGCTTGAGGAACGAGGGGAGGTCGACGTCGGCGAGGGGCGTGGAGAATCCCATGCCGGTGATCAGGCCGGCGTCCAGCAGCACGCTGGAC
>CAZZPX010000510.1:0-3023 GCA_964655955.1 uncultured Phycisphaerales bacterium
CCCCAGGAAACAAAGAGCTTGTATGACAATCCACCCCCAACGTTCGTGTCGGCAACAGGAAAGTTGTCGTAGTCGTTGAAGTACAGGCTCCACGCCACTGCGAATTGCCGGTGATTTGATAGGCAGACCGTGTCCATCGCTCTAGATCTTGCGCCTCTCAAGACGGGCAAGAGAATGCCGATGAGAAGCGCCACGACCGAGACGACTACGAGAAGCTCAACTAGACTGAAACCAGCTGGTGTTCCACTATAGCAAGGGCGAACACTCCTCTGTTCTAGCAGGTTTGGGGGAGGAGACAGAATGTCTTTACTCACGGACTCCAACCTCCAGTCCCGCAGTCGTAGTAGCTCAAAAGGATAGCAAGATCGCTCTGATCGACATCGCCATCGTTATCCAGGTCGGCAAGAGGGTTGTAGTCGGGGTCATCCGGCGGCAATTCGTACGTTGCCAGCAGGATGCCTAACTCCGCCTGCCCGACCGTGCAATCATCGTTCACGAAGTCATAGGAGCAGTGATAGATCTCGCAGATGAACTTCAATGCCTGCACTCTCTGCAGGTCGCTCGGTTGGCCGAGGGATGGCGGACAAGCGTTGTAGTCGGACAAGACGAACGGGGAATGGTCGGCGGCGTACGCCCAAGAGGCGTTGTTTCCGATGATGTTGTCGATGAAATATTGTTCCGTCAGCGGATCCGAGGGTGGTGGCTGCGAATCGTCGAGCAGGGCCAAACCGTTGATCTGATCGACGGGACCGTCGTCTGAATCAAGCGCATCGTCTCGAGCATTGCTCGGGTTGCTTCCGGACACGTTGTCCTTCCCCTCCGCGAAGACGTTCATGACTCGGGCTTTCGGCCACAGCCCGCCCGCGTCTCCGTCCACAACTGTCAGGATCGAGTCGGCGAACGACTCTGTCGAAGTCACCATCCCCTTGCCGATTGCGGTTCTGCCAGTAACAGGGGGTGCGGCCCGCATGGCGGCTGCGAAGGCGTTGGCTGTGGACGAGGAATCGATGACCGTCCAAGGCACGGCGACGTATGCCGAACCTCCGGGGCTGGGACCGCCGAAGTAGACGGCACTCAGCGCTGTGCTGCCATCATGGCGCACGATGAGTTCATCCTGTATTAGGTTCGCGTAGGCGTTGATGATCTCGGTGAAGAGCCGCTCGCCCGTCTCGGAACAAGTCTGGTCGTAGACGCTGTCAGAGGTGTCGATCACCAGGGAGATCATTGCCGTCACCTCGTCGAAGGGACGTTGCAGTCGATTCCAGAAAGCATCGCGGCCGCCTCGGTTGGGCGGGTTGTCGCTGCTTCCCGATGCGGGGTCGAAGTCGATCTGGTAGCCGGCAGCGGCGCCGGCATCGCCGAAGTAACCGCCGTGGTGCACACGATGGTAGTCCTGCTCGATGGCGATGGCGCGGCCGACATCATTCCAATCTCCGCCGAACGTCACCGTCCCATCATAGGAGCCATCGCGCTTGAGTCGAGTCAAGAACACATCCTGGCCGGAAACGGTGGTGTGCTCATCGCCATCGCCCAAGGGGTCGAAGTCGAGTGTGTACTGCTCGCAGGAAGGGCAGTTGTTGGGATCGGTGTGACTCGGCTGGCGGTACCTGCCAAAGTATCCCGTGACGTGGACTCGTTCGAGCCCATCAAGCGAGATGCCCGTACCGCTCTCGCCGCGGTTGCTGCCGATCGTTCTGGTCCAGATGGGCGGGTTGAAATTTGCCCAGTTCTTGTCATCAGGTGGAAAGGCGGCAATGAAGATGTCCTGGGTGATGCCCTGCTGTGAGTATCCCGTCACGAAGGTCGTGCCGTCGGTAGCCACCGTGATGGCCAGGCCTTCCTCGTCGCCGGAGAGATCCGTGTGCCAGAACCAGTCGAGTTGGAGCGTGTTGGGGCCTTCCGGATAGCGATACTTGGCCACAAAGAGGTCTTTCCCGCCGCCAGAGTCGACTTTGAAGCTGTCGAAGGTGTCACCGTTCGGGTTGAATTCGACATCCTGGCCCTGGAAGTAGCCGGTCACATAGACGGCCTGGAATCGGTCCACATACACCGCGTTCGCGCAGTCGTCATACGTTCCACCGCCGCCAACGGAGATGGCATCGAGCGGTGTTCCATCGGCGCTGTCCAGCAGAACGATGAACGCGTCCTGCCCTCCGTTGGCCGTCAGCGTGGCGCCCACCTGCGTCGAGTCGGACTCAATGCCCATCTCCTGTGCGAATTCGCCTACGGCCGCGACGAAGGTCCCCGCATGCGAGAGAGCGGGATAGGTCTCCGCCGACTCGTCCAATGGCTCCCTGGGAGGAACGGGGTCGCGAACCAGAGAACTCGGCGAGAAGTGCAGGCCGTGCACCGAGTCGTGGCCATCGCTGCTGCAATTCACCCGCCAGGTGGAGCTGCCGAGCGGAACAACCCGGATGATGAAACCATCCGCGCTGGCTGCCGTTTGCGCAGTGAAGTCCTCTCCGAGGAAGTCGGCGGTGTACGTCCAGTCTCCCCCAATCGCCACGCCGGGAATGTCACCACTCACCGCGCCCAGATCGTGCTCGATCGCCATCGCCCAGCCGTTCACATCGCCATTTGCCGAGAGGGGAGGAAGGCTGGCCGTCCACCGATGGGACGGCGTATCGTCGTTGGAGTTGCGTAGAATGGCGAATGTTCCCAGGTCACCGGCATGGCTGCCGAAAAGCTGCGTGTTCGCCCTGTCTCTGAAAACACCACCGTAAGCGCCCACGACTCCGACGAAGTCCGCATATCCGACGGCAACGGCGTTCACCTGGTCAATGTCCGTGCTACCGTAGACCCTCGTCTCGTGGTGAACCAGAGCGTCAATCGCAGCGAGAGAAGCAGTCGTTGAGGCGTACAACGCCCCCCCCCAAAGTAGGAAATGAAGTCTGAACCGCATCGAGTGTCCCCAGATCATGGAGGGTACTGCATCCGGCGCTGCAAACGCGGCATGGTCGGACTCAGCGGAAGCCAGATTGCATTATGAGACTTGCAGGGCAGGCGTCAAGATGACTCTGATG
>CAZZPX010000511.1:0-3011 GCA_964655955.1 uncultured Phycisphaerales bacterium
CTTCTCTATGCGGAAATGGACGTTGAAGAAGTGGAAGGTGAAGATGAAGCCCGCCGCCAGCAGCGCCTCGTCGCTGTGGATGATCAGCGACACGTTGATGATCCAGCCGGGCAGGAAGCGCGTGAAGAACTCGGGGAACCACATGATCAGCCCGCTCACGCCGATCATGAACACGCCCCAGAAGACGGCGAAGTAGTCGAATTTCTCCCAGTAGGTCCATTTGTCGAACTGTGGTTGGGGACCCTTGCCAAAGAACCACTTCTGGTGGGCCCAGAAGTCCCGCACGTCCTGGAGATTCGGTACGGGCATGTCGGGGCCGAAGACCACCCCGAGAAAGCGGCGCGGGGTATAGCGTCCACGCTCGTTCTTGAACCGGTCGCGATGGCGCCAGGCCGCCTTGATCAGGCTGCCGATGTGCAGGGCGAAGTAGACGAACGTGATGACCGCCCCGACGCGGTGCAGATATCCCGCCACCTCGAGACCGCCCATCCAGTCCACCAGCACCTGCGCCCAGCCGGTGTAGTAGAACTTGAGCGGCATTCCGGTCGCCACCAGCAGGAGGAAGCTGATCACCACCAGACCGTGCAGGAAACGCTCGAAGGGGCGGAAGCGCACGAAGACTTCGTCGTCCTTCGCGGCCCTGATCTTCGCCGCTCGAAATGCCGCTGGATCGCGGATGTACAGCCGAGCCGAGCGCACCAGCCAGAGCAGCGTGTGCACGCCGAAGAAGGCGAACGTGCTGATCACGATCGTCGTCATGAAGACGAACGTCCAGAAGAGCACCGGGTGATGTTCGCGATCCGAATGGTGGGCGTGCGCGATGTACTGCGCGAACTTCTCCGTCGCGGAGGGGTGGCACTTCTGACACGTTTCCAGGCGGTGCTGTTCCGACAGCATGCTGTCCGCGTGACTCACCGGCAGGATGCCGTGCGCCCCGTGACAGTCATAGCACGCGGCCACGCCCGGCATCCCCAGCGCCATCGCCTTGCCGTGAAACGTCTCCCGGTACCGATGCAGCCGATCGTCGTGGCAGCGTCCACAGCGGTCGTCAATCTGGAGCTTGAAGGCCGTCTCCGTGGGATCGATGATGTCGTGTGCCGTGTGGCAACTCGTGCAGACCGGGCCGCGCTCGTCATCGGCCAGCCACATCTGCCCGTGCACGCCCTCGCGATAGATCGCCTCGATCCCCTCATGGCAGGTGCCGCACGTCTCGGGGACATGGTGGCGATGGATCGAAGAGCGCGGATCATCATCGGGATAGATGGCATGCACGCCGTGGCAGTCGTTACAGGAGGGGACCACGACGAGACCCTGTTCGACCAGCCCCTTGCCATGCATGCTGTCGATGTACTGCTGCGCCGCCAGCGGGTGCCGTACGTGCGCCTCCGCCATCAGGTTCTCATTCGAGTGGCACTCGGCGCAGGTGAAGGGGAGATTGAGCTTGTAGGTGCGCGACTGGCTGTTGCGGCTGGGCAGGATGTCATGGGTGCCGTGGCAGTCGTAGCAGTGGGCCGCCCTGCCCTCGCCCCCGGCGACCGCGCGGCCGTGCACGCTCGTTGCGTACTCGTCCACCGGCACGATGTGGCAGGAAGCGCAGTTGGCCGGCGCCAGCTCGCGCCGGTGCGGCAACGTTGTCACGTCGACGTGACAGTCGACGCATCGCAGTTCCTCATGCACGCCGATGTAGTCCCCCGGCCCGATGTACAACTCGGAGCGGTGCAGGGCAGCGTCGGCGATCGCCTCCTCTTCGCCCGGCATCGGGGCGAGCATCAGAGCACGAACCTCCGGCTCATTGGTGGCGATCTCCGGCCTGCCATGGCAATCCAGACAGTCACGATTCCCCAGCTCCGCGCGTTGTTGCCCAGCCGCGGTTGGCGCCATGAGTCCCAGGATTGCCGCGAGCAGGGCCGGCCAGAGCGCGCAGGTGCGGAGGACCGGCTGCAGATTTCTCGCGTGCGTCATGGCATCCTTTCTACGGGCAAATCGCGACCAGAAAGTGCTATGCATGCGGCGTGCCAGATCTCGATTCCATAAGTCCTGCGTTTCACATGGCTTATGCAGGCGCCTTCTCGCCCTCAGGAAATCTCCTACACAGCCCCTTCTCGGACTCGGGATTCCGGAGTCAGAGGGAGCCTGAGCGCAAACGTGGCGCCGCGGCCGTCGTGCTGTTCGACATGCAGCCGCCCGCGGTGCCGCTGCACCAAGGTACGGCTAATCGCCAGACCCAGTCCCGTTCCCTTGCCTTCGCCCTTGGTCGTGTGGAACGGTTCGAAGATCCGCTCTTCATCGCCTGCCGCGATGCCCGGCCCGTTGTCCGCCACGCGGATGACGGCCTCCTCGCCCTCGATGCGAGCGCTGAGGCGCAGCCGCGGCTCGTCGACCTCGTCCAGCGCGTCGAGCGCGTTCATGATCAGATTGATCAGCACCTGCTGAATGGCGTGCGGCATGACGCGCACCCGGCCGGCATCCACCGGCAAATCCCGCTCGATCCGCACGTGCCTGATGCGATGATCGAAGCGCACCATCTCCAGCGCCTGCACGATAAGGTCGCCGGGCGGTAGGTTGTCCCAGCACCCCTCCCCGGGATGGGCGAAGTAGCGCATGTGATGGATGATGTCCTGGATGCGGCGAACCTGTTCGCGCAGTCGCCGGGCCAGATCACTCTCAGCGCCGCCCGCATCGCGCTCGGCGAGTTGCAGCAGGCTGTCCATGTTGGCGAGGGGGTTGGCGATCTCGTGCGTGATGCCCGCCGCCATCTGCCCCATCGTATTCATCTTCTCCTGCTGAAGCATCGCCTGTTGTTGCTGCTGCAGCTTGCGGTTGGCGGCGCGGAGCGCTGTTTCCCGCCGCCGCAGGCTCGAAGTGATGTGATTGGTGATGAACACGGTGAGCCAGAGAACCACCGCCCATCCCACGGCGGGCCCGATGTCGCCCGAGGGGATCGGCCAGCTTTGCGACAGCGTCAGGCCAACAGTGAACATCAGGATGGCGGCGGCGGCGGCGACGTAGGC
>CAZZPX010000512.1:0-611 GCA_964655955.1 uncultured Phycisphaerales bacterium
GCGAGATCCTCAAGCTGCGCTACGGCATCGGCGACGGCTACACCTACACGCTGGAAGAGGTCGGCCGCATCTTCAAGGTCACGCGCGAGCGCGTGCGTCAAGTCGAAGCCAAAGCCATCAGGAAACTGCAGCACCCGGTGCGCAGCAGGAAACTGGTCGGCTTCGTCGAGGGCGAAGTGCTGAAGGAAGCGGAACCGATGGTCAGCGAACGACGCTGAGATCCGGCTCCGCTTTTTTTCGTGAAGGGACTGCTCCCGCAGCCGCGCTAGAATCGCGCGGCTGTTTTTTTGCGCACGCGACCCGGACGAGACGAGGAGCCCGTGGCGGAGTTGTCGACAATGTGGCTGGTTTTGCTGCTGGTCGCGTGCGCCGGCGTGATCCTCGCCGCGGGCGCAAAGCTCGCGGGCGTGTGCGATCGCCTCGCCGACCGCACGGGATGGGGCGAGGCGCTGACAGGGACGATCCTGCTCGGGGCCGCCACCTCGCTGCCGGGACTGGTGACGACGAGCACGGCTGCGTGGGCGGGGCGCGGCGACTTCGCGCTAAGCAACGCCGTGGGAGGCATCGCTGGCCAGACGGCGTTTCTCGCTATCGCCGACATGTTTACACGC
>CAZZPX010000512.1:621-3007 GCA_964655955.1 uncultured Phycisphaerales bacterium
CGCGGGGCGAATCTCGAGCATCGCGCCGCCTCGCTGCCCAACATCCTCAGCACAACACTGCTCATCTTCCTGCTCGGAGCACTGCTGCTCGCCGCCGAATCGCCCGAGGTGGCGTTCCTCGGCGTGCACCCGGCGACGATCGGTTTGCTCGCGGCCTACCTCTTCGGCATGCGCCTCGTCCGCCGGGCCAGGAAGGATCCGCAGTGGCAGCCGCGCATGACGGAGGAGACCAAGGTCGACGAGCCGGCTGAGGACGATCCCTCGACCAGCACGCGGTCGCTCTTCCTGTGGTTCTTCCTGCTCGCGGCGCTGCTCGGATCGGCGGGCTGGGCCGTCGCCAAGGCGGGCATGGAGGTCGCCGATCGAACGGGAGTGGGCGACACGGTGATCGGCGGCTTTCTCACCGCGATCATCACCTCGCTGCCGGAACTCGTGACCGCTGTCGCCGCCGTCCGACGCGGGGCTCTGACGCTGGCCGTGGGCGACATCATCGGCGGCAACGCCTTCGACATCATGTTCGCCGTCGTCGCCGATCTCTTCTATCGCTCCGGCTCCGTGTATCACACGATGAGCGCGCACAGCCGCTTCATGACCGCCCTTGGGATCGTGCTGGCAGCCGTGATGATGGCAGGGCTGGTCAGCCGCGAGAAGCGCGGCTGGGCCAACATCGGCTTCGAGAGCGTGATTGTGCTGGTGCTCTACGTCGGCGGCTTCCTGATGATCTCGCTGACGTAGCGCCGGCCCGGCCGCCCCTTAGCGCTCGCGCGCCCTTACCTTGGGAACGTCTCAGTGGCAGCCGCAGCCGCCGCCCATGCAGCAGTGGCCGCCGCTGGGTGCCGCGGCGGGCGTGCCGTTGGTTCCCGCCTTGGCGGCGAAGGACGAAAGGACCCGCTTGTACGTCCGGCCCTTGCCGGCTGGATCCTCTACGGGCTCATCCGCCTCGCTCATGCAGCGCAGCAATTCAATCCTGCTGCCATCTTCCTCGCAGACGTACTCGTAGAGCGGCATGGCCTGTTCCTCGTCCTGACAGGGGAATCTCTCGCAGCGCCATCGTATTCGGCGAACCGCCAGCGGACAACAACGACCAATCCAGCTTCACTCCGCTCCCGCACACGCCGTCGCCCGCGCCAGCACGGCGTCGAGCATGGCCTCAGTGAGCCGGCCTGTGAAGGTGTTCTGCTGGCTGACGTGGTAGCAGCCGAGCAAGGTCCAGTGCGAAAGATACTCGGCGCTTTCTGCCTGATGCTCGATCCGGAACTCGGCGGCGTGGGCGAACGCGGGCCTCGGCATCGGAAGCTCTATCTGCTGACGCTGCAACAGTTTGAGCACCGCGTCCCAGGCGATCTTACCCAGACAGAAGATGACCTGCACGTCGCTCAGCACGGCGAACTCGCGGTCCAGATACTCGCTGCAGTTGGCAAGCTGCCCCGCCGTCAGCTTGTTCTTCGGCGGAGCGCAGCGGCCGGCAGCGGAGATGTAAACGCCGCTAAGCGCCAACCCGTCGCCGCGGTGCGTTGCCTCCGCCTGATTCGAGAGCCCCGCCCGATGCAGTCCCGCGTAGAGGAAGTCGCCGCTGCGGTCGCCGGTGAACATGCGGCCGGTCCGATTCGCTCCGTGGGCCGCGGGAGCGAGGCCGACGATCCAGATGCGGGCCTGCGGGTCGCCGAAGCCGGAAACGGGGCGACCCCAGTACGCCTGGCCGGCGTAAGCCCGCCGCTTCGTCTGCGCCACCTCCGCGCAGTACTCGCGCAACTCCGGACATCTCCGACAGTTGGGGATGTCCGCCTCGATGGCGTAAAGTGAATCACGTTGGGGCCGGGGGTTCTGCATGGACAACACAGCATGGGGTCTGGCGGGCGGGAGTCAACCTCGTCGCGGCGCGGGCACGGTCCGCGGGGCCTGCTGCGGCAGCGGGGCAGGCCGCGCCGTTTGAGGGGCAGGGTCGTGCCGCGTTTGAGACCGGCCGCGCGTGTGTCCGATACAGGTTACATGCTGCGACGCCTGTTCATGCTGACGCTCATCCTCTGCGCTTGCCTCCTGCCGGCACAGCACGCCCCTGCCCAGGTGCTGAGCAAGCGGCTGGTCAGGCTCTACGACTTCGAGGAGCCGGAGAATCTCGACCCGGTTCCCATGGGGTGGATCCGCGTCGACGACCGCGACGGCTTCCCGGTCTACAACAAGGCTGCATTCGACCGCAGCCAGGCCTATGCGGGCGAGCGCAGTGTGAAGCTTCCCACGCTGGGGGGCAGCACGATGCTGCGCCTGCCGGCCGGCGACCTGCCTGCGGTCGGGATCAGCGACTACGTCGTCGTGGCGCGCGTGCGCACGGAAGGGCTAATGCACGCCCGGGCGCGACTCTCGGCACTGTTCTGCGCGGGGCCGAGCA
>CAZZPX010000513.1:0-3002 GCA_964655955.1 uncultured Phycisphaerales bacterium
CTGCTGGCCCTGTGCGGGCTGATCGATCCGCACGCGGGGACCGTGCTTCTCGAGGGCCGCGAGGCGCACGCCTGGGGCTACCCGGCCTTCCGCAGGCGCCTGGTGTACCTGCCGCAGAAGCCCAGCCTGCTCGACACGACGGTGCAGGCGAACCTGCAGCGCGTGTTCAGCTATCACAGCGCCGGCGGA
This sequence comes from uncultured Phycisphaerales bacterium, assembly GCA_964655955.1. Taxonomy (GTDB): domain Bacteria; phylum Planctomycetota; class Phycisphaerae; order Phycisphaerales; family JAGLTS01; genus CAZZPX01. Next base: position 190 of record CAZZPX010000513.1, read on the forward strand.
GCCGGCCTGGACCTGGATGAGGCGCAGCGTTTGCTTGAGCGCCTGCATCTGCCCGCGTCGTACCTGGAGAAGCAGGCGCACGAGTTGTCGGTCGGCGAGCAGCAGCGCCTCTGCCTGCTGCGTTCGCTGCTGGTTCAGCCGATGCTGCTGCTCTGCGACGAGCCGACCAGCGCGCTGGATCGCGCCAACCGTGACCTCGTCGAGGAACTGCTGGCGGAATCGGCGCGCGAGCGCGGCCTGGCGGCGATCATCGTCACGCACGACCAGGCACAGGCGGAGCGTCTCTGCTCGCGCGTCATCGACCTGACGGGGCACGCCGCCCGCCCGGCACCGAGAGCGGAGGCGGCGCGATGATGCGACTCTCGGATCACATGAGCTCGTGCCCGGCGTTTCTCCTCGCTCAAGGTGCTGCCCCCGCTGCGTCCGCCCCCGGGCCGATTCCGCTGAGCACGCAGGATCTGCTGCTTGCGACCGCTCTGATCGTCGTCGCCGGGGCGGTCAGCCTCGGCTTACGGCTGCGCCTGGAGCGTCGCCTCGCCATCGCGTCGATCCGCACGGTAGTGCAGCTTCTGCTGGTGGGCTACATCCTCCGCTTCGTCTTCGAACTGGATCGCGTGCTGCCGATCCTCGCGGTGGGGCTGGTGATGACGCTGTTCGCGGGCCGGGCGGCGGTCCAGCGGCCGAGCCGTACGTTCCGCGGCGCGACCTGGCGGGCGTGCCTGACGCTGGTGCTGACGGGTTTCATCACGGTGTTTCTGGTGACGAAGCTGATCGTGGGCGCCGAGCCGTGGTACAAGCCGCAGTACCTGATTCCGCTGCTGGGGATGATCCTGGGCAACGCGCTGACGGGGATCTCGTTGTGCATGGACTCGCTGCTCGAGTCGCTGACCGACCGCCGGGGCGAGATCGAGATGCACCTGGCGCACGGGGCCACGCGCTGGGAGGCGGCCCGTGACGCCGTCGCCGATGCGGTCAGGCGGGGGCTGATCCCCATCATCAACACGATGATGGTCGTGGGGATCGTGTCGCTGCCGGGCATGATGACCGGACAGATTCTCTCCGGCACGGATCCGCTGGAGGCGGTGAAGTACCAGATCGTGGTGATGTTCATGATCGCGGCGGCTGCGGCGCTCGGTTCGATCGGTGCCGCCCTGCTCATCTACCAGCGCCTCTTCACGCCCAGGCACCAGTTGCGCAGCGGCGTGATCCGCAAACGGGCGGGGTGAAGGAAGGCCCGATGCTCGGCTGTGTCCTTCTGCCGGGGCGGTCCGCCGGGGATACACTCTGGCAGCACGCCCCCCAGGAGCCGCCCCATGTCCGCGATCCTCATCCTGCTTGTCGCCCTGAACCTGCTCGCGCCCGGTGCGGTAGCGCCCGGCGACGACGCTGCGGAGGCGCAGAAGCAGTCCGACGAGATGACGACGGAGGAAGAGGCGATCTCCCCGGCTGCGGCTGAGGCCCCCGCGACCGCCGAGGAGTTGCTTTCGCGCCTGGAGGAGGCGGATGCCGACCTGGAGACGCTCACCGCTGAGGTTCTGTACGGCAAGACGAACCTGCTGGTCGGCGAGGAGCAGCGTCGCCTGGGCAGGTTGTACTTCCGCCAGGGCGAAGCCGAGGGAGACGCGGCTGAGCCGCAGCGTCAGTTCGCCATCGAGTTCACCACGCTGTACATCGACGATCGACGTGAGGAGGAGCGGCGGAGCTTCATCTTCGACGGGCGCTGGCTGGTCGAGAAGCTCCCCGATGATCGGCCGCCGCAGATGTTCAAACGCGAAATCGTCCCGCCCGGCGAGAGCTTCGATCCGCTGGCGATCGGTGAGGGTCCCTTCCCCATCCCCATCGGGCAGAAGCGCGAGGAGATTCTGCGGCACTACACCGCCGAACTCGTGCCGCCCGGCGAGGGTTCCCTCGAAGAGCACACCTATCACATCCATCTCGAGCGCAGGCCGCAGGCCGAGGATCTACTTGACGTCGAGACGCTGGATTTGTGGTACCTGCGCACGAACCTGCTGCCGGTACGGGCCGTGGCCATCGACGAAGCGGGCAACGAGACCAAGGTGACGCTGGCGCAGATCGAGCGCAACGTCGAGATCGGCGCGGAGCACTTCGATACGACAGCGCCGAGCGACGACTGGGACGTGCAGATCACCTCCTGGCAGGACTGATCCGATTTCTCCGTGCCGCGGGTGCTGTCCTCCTCCTGCCGAGCCTCATCCCCCCGGCTTGAACCCCCAGCCCACGACGAACATCTCGCGTGAAATCGAGCGGCTCGCCTTCGGCTTCATTCCCTTGACCTTCTCGAAGAGCGTTTTCATCCGCTCGAGCAGATCGGGATACATCTCTCCCTCGAACACCTTCATCACCACGGGTCCGCCGGGCAGGAGGAGTTGCGGCAGCAGATCCAGCAGGCGATTGCACAGGTTGGCGCTGCGGAAGTGATCGCCGGTCGGATCGCCGGTCGTGCCGGGCGCTGCATCGCTGAGCACGACGTCGAAGAGCCCTCCCGCGGGCCGGGTGAGATCCTCCGCGCTCAGCTCGAAGACGTCTCCCTCGAGCGTCTGCACGTTGCCTGGCAGCGCCAGGCGCACGGGTTTGAGGTCGACGCCGATGACGCGCCCCTGCTTGCCGACGCGTTGGGCGGCGACCTGCAGCCAGGCTCCCGGCGCGCTGCCGACGTCCAGCACCCGCGCGCCCGGCGAGAGCAGCTTGTGCTTGTCATCGATCTCGCTGAGCTTGAAGGCGGCGCGGCTGACGTAGCCCAGCCGCTTCGCCTCGCGGAAGTAGAAGTCCTGCTGCTCGCGCTGCCTGGCCAT
>CAZZPX010000514.1:0-2993 GCA_964655955.1 uncultured Phycisphaerales bacterium
GAGCAGCAGCAGGCTGTCGGTGTGGCCGAGGCGCTCGACGATCTCCTCCCAGGAGTAGTCGGAGTAGGCGGTGCAGATGACGATCTGCACGTCGGGGTCGACCTGCCAGAGGCGTTCGATCGTCTCCAGGCCGTCGATCCCGGGCGGCATGCGCATGTCAACGAAGGCGAGGGCGTAAGGACGATCGCCCTGGCGTGCGGCAGCGATGATCTCCACCGCGTCCTGTCCCTGCGTGGCGAAGCCGAGGTCGTAAGCGAAGCGGCAGGCGTCGGCGCGGCGTTCGCCCAGGACTGCCGCGCGCAGCAGCGACGCTTCCTGCTGCTCGTCGGCGGTGAGGATCTTGCGGAAGTCGTCGTGAATCGCCTCGTTGTCATCGACGATGAGTACGCGGCGGTTGGGCTGGACGAGAGGCATCGTCACTGCTCGGATCCTCCGGGTTTGAGGGGCAGTTCGAGTGTGAAGGTGGCGCCGCGGCCGGGGCCGTCGCTTGCCGCGGTGAGCGATCCTCCCAGGACGGTGGCGGCAAGGGCGCCGCTGTGCAGGCCGAACCCGTGTCCGTGCCGCCGCGTCGTGAACCCGTGTGTGAAGATCTTGCGCATGTTCTCGGCGGGAATCCCCACGCCGTTGTCGGTCACGCGGATGATGAGCCGATCCTCCGCATCCTCCTTGCGGCGCAGTTCGAGCCGCAGCAGGCGATCGCCGGCGGGGCGCTCGCAGAGGGCGTACTTGGCGTTGCCGAGCAGGTTGACGACGATCTGCAGCACCTTGTGGCGATCCGCGATGACCTGGGGAACGTCCTCGAATTCGCGCTCGACGCGCACCTCGTGCCGGCGGAAGCCGGCATCGTTGATGCGGATCGCGTCCTCGAGGACATCGCGCAGGTCGAGTCGCTCTGCCGCGCCCGACACCTTCGCGTACGACTGCTGCGTCGCCACGATGTCCTTGATGTGGCTGACGCTGGCGTTGAGCGCTTCGAGTTCGGTGAGCAGCTTCGTGTTGTCGCCGAGGAGCGTCCGGCCCAGTTCCGTGAGAAAGTCCGGGATCAGCCGCCCGCGTTCGTCCTCGGTGATGAAGCTCGCCAGGGATTCGCGATGCTGCTGGAGCAGGTCGGCGACGGCGACGACATCGGTCGCGGCGGACTTGCGCACCTTCTCCGTGATCAGCGAGGAGGAAACGTTGACGCTGTTGAGCACGTTGCCGACGTTGTGCAGGACGCCCGTGGCCACCTCCGCCATGCCTGCGAGACGTGAGGTTTCAACGAGCTTGGAGTGCATCTCCTCGCGCTCGCGCTGCGCCTGGCGCTCCTCGGTGACGTCGAGGAAGACGACGACGCCCGCCGTCACCTCGTCGTCGTCGTTGCGCACGGGGGCGGCGTTGGCGACGATCCAGCGGCGCGTGCCGTCCTCCCGCGCCACGAGGATCTCAGCGTTGTTCACCGTCTCGCCGCCGCGAATGGCCCGCGCCAGTGGCAGCTGCGCGTGGTCATACGATTTGCCGTCTGCGTGGAAGCAGCGCCAGCGCGCCTGTTCCGTGAAGGTCTGGTCGATCAGTGAGGGGGAGCCGTCGCCGCCCAGCGCCAGCGCGGCGCTGTTGGCGACCCTGATGCGCCCGTCCGGCGCGTGGGCGATGAGGATGCCCGCCGGGCTCTGCTCGATCGATGCCAGCAGCAGCGCCTGGGCCTCGCGCGTCTCGGCCTGGGCGCGCTCGCGCTCCTGCATCTCCGTCTGCAGGCTGTCGTAGGCCCGCTCCAGTTCCGCCGTGCGCTCCTTCACCCGCTGCTCGAGTTCCGCGCGGGCGAGGCCGAGGGCCGCGTCGCGGCTGGAGATCTGTCCCAGCATTTCGTTGAAGGCCACGGTCAGATCGCCCAGTTCATCCTCGCTGAACTTCACGGCGCGGATGCTGTAGTCCTGGCGCTGCGATACGGACTTGGCGACCTCCGCGAGTTGCTGCACGGGGCCGGTGATGTGCTCCTGAAGATGCCGAGCCGTGACCCAGGCGATGATGACGGCGATGATCATGACGCCGAGCAGCAGCAGTGCCTCGTCTGCGACGCTGGCCTGCAGCGGTCGCAGATCGTAATGAATGTGAATCACCCCCAGCATCTCGTTGTCGTGCACGATTGGGCGCGTCAAGGTGAGGATGTCGCTCTCGAAGCGGTGGCCGAGGCCTGGTACGGCATCATGGTCGATGTCGCGACCGCGCCCGCCGGCGAACGAGGCGAGGACGCGGTGATCGGCGTGCCAGATGGAGGCGTGCAGGATCTGCGGGTCGGCGGCGAGATCGCTGAGGGTCTTCTCGGCGGCCTGGGCGTCCTCGAAGACGAGGGCGGCGGCGCTGCCTTCCGCGGCGATGTCCGCCACGATCGTGGCGCTGCGCAGGGCGGCGGCCTTCGCCTCCAGAAAATCGAAGACCAGGATCAGGCTGATCGACAGCAGCAGCGCAATCGCCGTGGTCAGCGTCGCCAGTGCCGTCACCTTGGAACGAAATGAGCGAAGTCGTCGAAACATGGCCGCGGGCCGTTGCGCTCTCCTACGTCTTTGCCTTCACGATGCGCGCCAGCGCCAGCAACTTGGAGCTGAGCTTGATGTTCGAGTCGTTGACCGCCTCCAGGTTGACCTCGAAGATGATCTTGCGTTCCTGCAGGACCAGGCCGATCATGCCTCCGCCCGGCGCGAAGTCGTCACCGTCGCCGACCGTCAGCACGTCGGCTTCGCCGGCCGCCTTGACGATGTCCTCACGCAGGCGCTTCTCCGCCTCGCCGCAGTAGACCAGGTGCGAGGCGTTCAGTGATTCGAGGAGCGCCGCGCGTCGGTCGCGCGCCAGCTGATCGTCCCCTGCGTGCGGCGGCGCAGCGTAGACGGCGGGCTGCACCTCGATCGCCCTGCCTCCCACGGTCTTGTCGGCGACCGTCGCGCGCAGCAGCTTGAGGAACTTCTCATCATCCAGCACGAGAATGACCAGCGGCGCATCGGCGTCCGCGAACCGTTCCGCCG
>CAZZPX010000515.1:0-2990 GCA_964655955.1 uncultured Phycisphaerales bacterium
CGGCCCTCGCCGCCGCCCAGCGGGTGGCAGTGGTGGCTCATCGCCACGCCGCGAACCTTGGGTCGCCGGCCGAGGTGGCGGCTCTTGCCGGCCTTGCCCAGGCGACGGTGGACGTGATCGGTGTTGCCGACCTGCCCGATCGTGGCCCAGCAGTCGACGGAGAGCTGGCGGATTTCGCCGCTGGGGAAGACCAGCGTTGCCCATTTCTCCTGGCGGTTGGTCAGACGGGCGAAGCTGCCCGCGGAGCGGCACATCTGCCCGCCCCGGCCCGGCACGATCTCGATGCAGTGCACCGGCAGACCGGTGGGGATGTTCCGCAGAGGCATGCGGTTGCCCACGCTCGGCTCGACGCGCTCATCGGAACTGAGGATGGTGTCGCCGTCCTTCAACCCGACGGGGGCGAGGATGTAGCGCTTGACGCCATCCTGGTACTCGATGAGGGCGATGTGCGCCGAGCGATTGGGGTCGTACTCGATGCCGACCACTGTGCCGGGGATGCCGGCCCGGTCGCGGCCGCGGAAGTCGATCTTGCGGTAGCGGCGCTTGTGCCCGCCGCCGCGCCCGCGCTGGGTGATCTTGCCGGCGTGGTTGCGGCCGCCGGTCTTCTTGAGCGGTTCGAGCAGCGACTTCTCCGGCTGCTTCCTGGTCACCTCGGTGTGCAGGTTGACCGAAGCGTTGCGCCGGCCGTTACTCGTCTTTTTGTAAACCCGAATGGTCATGATTCGTTCCGTTTGCTTCTGCCTTCGGGGGGCGAGTTCAACAGTCCTTGGGCGATCAGATCAACTCGATCGAATCGTCGTGGTGCAGCTTGACGATGGCCTTCTTGGTGACGCGCGGGCGGGTCCAGCCGAAGCGCGTGCGCTTGGAGGGGCCGTGGCTGTTCATGGTGGAGACGCCCAGCACGCGCACCTCGTAGAGTTCCTCGACGGCGCGCTTGATCTGGGTCTTCGTGGCGCGGCGATCCACCTCGAAGGCGAAGCGGTTGTGCTCGGAAGCCTGGGTGCTCTTCTCGGTGACGAGGGGCTTGCGAATGACGGTCGTGGCTTCCATCAGGCGGCCTCCTCGTTCTTGATCCGCGCGGGGGTCTTGCCGGTCTGGCTGCTGGGACCTTCGAGCCAGGCGAGCAGCGAGTCCTTGGTGACCACGAGATAGCGATGATTGAGCAGCGCGAAGGCGTTGAGCTGCTTGTCGATGCAGGTGGTGACCCCGTCGAGGTTGCGGGCGGAAAGGGCCGCGTTGCGGTTGTCCTCGCCCAGCGCCAGCAGGCAGGTGCGGTCGATCTTGAGCGCCTCGAGCACGGCCTGTATGTCGCGGGTCCTGGGGGCGTCGAAGGAGAGATCGCTGAGAAGCTTGACCTCGCCGTCCACGAGCTTGGCGAGCATGGCGTTGCGGTTGGCGAAGCGTCGCTGCTTCTTGTTGAGCTTGAGGCGGAAGGCCTCGCGCGTCTTGGTCTTGGCGAAGGCGACGCCGCCGCCCTTGCGCATGTTGGTGCGGCGGTTGCCGACGCGGGCCCGGCCGGTGCCCTTCTGGCGATAGAGCTTCTTGCCGGAGCCCTCGACGTCGCCGCGGCCCTTGGTGCGGGCGGACCCCTGGCGTTGATTGGCGTGGTAGTAGACGTACGCCTGTTTCAGGAGCGCCGGTCGCACCTCGCCGCCGAGCAACTGCTCGTCGATCTCGATGGACTCAACTTCTTTACCCTGTTTGTCGTAGACGGGTACTTTCATCGTTTCATACCTTCAGCTCGTCAAGGGCGGCTGTTGTCGCCGCCTCGGCCGATCTGCGTCACACATGCAGAGGGTTCGAGGCGACTCGGCGTGCGCTCCTGATTGTCACTGCCCGGCGGTATCGTCCAGCGGACCTACCGGGCACGGCAGGCCAGGCACACTCAGCCTGCCGCTTGCGTCTTGGCCTTGGGGCGATAGAGCCGCACGGCCGCTCGAACTGTCACGTAACTCTTGTTGGAGCCGGGGACCGACCCCTTCACAAACAGCAAATTCCGATCTGCATCCATCCCCACCACGTCGAGGGAACGCACGGTGACGCGTTCACCGCCGAGGCGGCCGGCCATGCGCTTGCCCTTCTTGATGTGTCCGCTCCAGCCGCGGTTGGTTCCGTGGCCACCGATCGAGCCGGCGGAGCGGTGCTTGCGCTCGACGCCGTGACTGGCTTCCTGGCCGGCGAAGTTATGCCGCTTCATGACGCCGGCGAATCCCTTGCCCTTCGACGTGCCGATCACGTCGACGAACTTGACCCCTTCGAGATCCTTGACGGTGAGCATCTGCCCGAGCTGGTACTCGCCTGCCTTCTCGTCGGAATCGAGGCGAAACTCGCGATGCAGGCGCTGGGGCGCGACGCCGGCCTTGGCGTCGTGACCGATGAGCGGCATGGTCGAGCGGCGCGGCTTGATCTCGTCGAAGCCGATCTGGACGGCGGGGTAGGCGTCCGTGTCGGCGGTCTTGACCTGGGTCACATAGCAGGGACCGACTTCGAGCACGGTGACGGGCACGTTCTTGCCGTCCTCCGTGAAGTAGCGGGTCATTCCGATCTTGCGTCCCAGCAGGTGCGTCATCTCTACTGCTCCAACGCCCGTTGCGTGGCGGGCACGAAAAAAGCCGAGCTTTCACTCGACTTGGGCTCTTTTGCGGCGCGCTACGCCTTGATCTTGACAAAGACGCCGGCCGGAACCACGAGGCGATTCAGCGCTTCGATGGTCTTGGCATTGGGCTCGGTGATGTCGATGAGGCGTTTGTGCGTGCGAATCTCGAATTGCTCACGGCTCTTCTTGTCGATGAAGGGGCTGCGCAGCACGGTGTAGCGCTCGATGCGCGTGGGCAGCGGGATCGGGCCGGCCACGCGGGCGTTGGTGCGCCTGGCGTGATCGACGATCTCTTTCGCCGACGAATCCAGCGCCTGGTGGTCGTAGGCTTCCATTCGGATTCGAATCCTGCCCATGCTCATGCGGCTCGTACCTCACGCGGCCCGGCGACCCG
>CAZZPX010000516.1:0-2990 GCA_964655955.1 uncultured Phycisphaerales bacterium
GATCTTGTACATGTTGGGGATCATGACCAGCAGGCCCTGCGACGCGGTGAAGGTCGTCGCCAGAGAGCCGCCCTGGACAGCCCCGTGCACGGCCCCGGCGGCGCCGCCCTCGGACTGCATCTCCACGATGGAGAGGGTGTTGCCCCAGATGTTCTTCTTGCCCTTGACCGCCCATTCATCGGCGTTCTCGCCCATGGGGGACGAAGGCGTGATCGGGTAGATCGCCGCCACCTCGCTGACCCGGTAGGCCACGGAAGAGGCAGCTTCGTTCCCGTCGATCGTGATCATTTGTCTAGCGCTCATGAGTCGCTTCCTGCACTCGCTGGGTGTGCGTGAGTCGAGAGAGAATCAACGTGTGAAACAGCCCCGATGGGCACTCTCATCCGCCGATCGGGCCGATTCCCGTCTAGTGTATCGAAAGCTCTTTTATCGCTGGCTCGCCGGGGTCCGCCTTTCCCGAAGTGACCGTCAAATTCGACCTTCCCAACGGCACCGCGCCGGCGATTCGCGCGCTGCGGGCCGCCCGGCAGAAGGCCGGCTCGCTGCGGAACGAAGCACCCGTCGCCCGCCAGGTCGCATTCGCGGTTGCGCTGCTCCATCGTGCTGTCACCTACACCCAAAACTGGGGATGGCTTTCTCGCGGGTGGGCCGGTCGTCAGGTGCTGGAGTTCGGCGGACCCCTGCTGTCGGCCCTCGATCGGCAGCCGGGCCACCGCGGCCCGGCTCGTACGCTCTTCCCAGTGCAAGGAGCGGACCAATCTGGGCAAGCTGTCGCCGCCCCGGCGCTGCTCGCCCGCGGCGCAGGCTTATACTGCACCGACCTCAAGCTGGAGACGCTGAATGACGAGCGGAAAGACCGACACCTATGAACCTCGCCTCTATGACGATGAAGGCTCGCTCCTCCTCAATGCCGAGGAGATGGCCGACCGCATCGTCCTGCTCCCCTCCTCAGGTGATCGCCCCAAGGCCGCCTCGCGCGATCGCATCCGCATCATGTGGGGCCACGACCTGGCGACGGATCTGATCTCCTACAAGTACCGCACGTTCATCTGCGCCGTGAACGCCGAGGACGTCTCCCACAGCATCATCACCCAGATCGCTGAGAACCTCCCGGGGAGCCAGTGGAACCGGGATCGGATCCTGGGCCACGCCAAGATGTTCAGTCAGTCGATCGCCAAGGGCGAACAGCTCGTCATCAAGTACGACCTTGAAGCGTTCGAGGTGCTGGCCTTACTCAGGCCGCCGGGCAGGCCGTACTTCACGCTCAACGATCTGAAACACGGGTTCGAGGTGGTGGCGTCGATGCTGGAGGGTCGGCGCGAGCGTCTGCCTTCGGCCTCGGTCTCCTTCCTTGAGGCCAAGACGAATCGCGTCGTGGACAACGATGACAGCGCCCCCAGCTTCGAGACCGTCCTGCGGATCATGTACCAGGCGGGGTATCGCGGGGACGTCTACCCCTCGCCGGGCATGTGGCGGCTGGCCCCCACCGGCGCCTTCTCCAGCTACCCCTTCCCCGAGAGCCTCGACCGCATGCGCGCGGGTGGGTTCTAGCATCGGCCGGCCGATGACCGATGAGGAATGGGCCGCACCTGGTCGGGCGGCGGCCGTGCCTGTGCGCTTGGCGCCGTTCCGCAGTCGAATGTGAGCTCCCGACAACATGATCGATCCACCCACACTTGCAATCGTCGGCGCGACCGGGGCGGTCGGGCGCGAAGCACTCGCCATTCTCGACGCTCTCCCGACGGACCATCCGCTGGCGCAGGTCGACCTGCGCCTGCTCGCCTCGCAGCGCTCCGCCGGGACCGCCCTCCCCTGTCGCGACCGGGAATGGCCGGTCGAACTGCTGACGCCCGACAGCCTTGACGGGATCGATCTCGCCGTCTTCTCGGCGGGCGGGGATCGCTCGCGCCAGTTCGCCCCGATTGCGGCGGCGGCAGGCTGCGTCGTGATCGACAACTCCTCCGCCTTTCGCATGGACGAGAGCGTGCCGCTCATCGTGCCGGAGATCAACGGGCATCTGCTCGATGAGCATTCGCCTGGCCGTGACTGCATCATCGCCAACCCCAACTGCTCGACCATCCTCGCCGCCGTCGTGCTCTACCCCGTCGCCCGCGTCTTCGGCATCGAGCGGGCGGTGATCAGCACCTACCAGGCAGTCTCCGGTGCAGGGGCCGCCGCCATGCAGGAACTGATCGAGCAGACCAGGGCGCTGCTGGCGGGCGAGCGGGCCCGCGGCCGCATCTTCCGAGAACCCTGCGCCTTCAATCTCTTCAGCCACGACTCCACCGTCGATCCAGCGACCGGCCGTAACGTCGAAGAGGAGAAGATGCTGCGCGAGAGCGAGAAGATCTTCGACAGCGCCGAGGAGCCGGTCCAGCCGCCGCGCCTCAGTTGCACCTGCGTGCGCGTGCCCGTGCTGCGGGCGCACAGCGAGTCGATCAACCTCACATTGCGCCGGCGGGGGCAGGAGGCGGACCTGCGGGCGGTGCTGGCGGCTGCGCCCGGCGTCAGGCTCTGCGACGATCGGGAGGGGAACGACTTTCCCACGCCGCGCAAGGCGGAGGGAGGCGATGACGTCCTCGTCGGCCGGCTGCGCGCCGACCCCAGCCAGGAGGACGGGCTGGGCTACGACCTCTTCCTCAGCGGCGATCAGCTTCGCAAGGGCGCGGCCCTCAACGCCCTGCAGATCGCCGGGCGCCTGCTCGCTCGGCGGGCGCCGAGTCGGACTTGACAGGCGGCGAAGCCGACATGGCTGAGTAAACCGCGGCCCCTGCGCGAGCGGTCCTTCGGCGACGCGATCCACTCGCAGCCGGGCATGCCGCTTCTGATTCGGGAGCGTGTCAAGCGGCCAAGGGCGAATTCACGCGAAAGCGAAGCGGTGGCGCCGGGATGTCCGCTCGACCGGCATCTGCAGCGCTTGCCCGCACGCACTGTCGATTCACTTTCAAGCGACCGGTGAGGGCCTGCCGATATGACCTGTATGGATGTCG
>CAZZPX010000517.1:0-2989 GCA_964655955.1 uncultured Phycisphaerales bacterium
GCCTGGGTTGCGTCATGAATGTCCGTGGTCACGGGCACGCCGAACTCCTCGCGCACCGCCGCGAGCGCTTCGATGCCGCGCTTCAGGCCCGGCCCGCGCGGGGAGCGGATGGAGGAGCGGTTGGCCTTGTCGAACGACGCCTTGTAGACGTAGGGGACGCCCAGTTCGCTGCACACCTCACCGACGGTGGCGGCGATGCGGCGGGAAAGCTCCGTCGTCTCCAGGACGCAGGGCCCGGCGATGAGCAGGAACGGCGCGCTCGGGGGAAGCGGCTGCTCGAGGCGATGTTGTCCAATAACGCAGGCTCTACCCATCCGCGTAAGGTAACTCAACTCCTACAGATCAAACAAGATGCATCCGAAGGGGGCCAGCGTGCGGACAATCAGTTGCACAGGGACCCCCGGGGCCCGATAGCAGACATGCCGGTGGTTGTGCGTTGGCAACGCCCGTTGCAAGGAGGTGTCGCTATGGGACGAATGCCCAAGGAACCGGAAGCGTTCGCGGAGAAGGTTGTGGTCATCATCGAACGCTCCATGCCCGACGCGCACCTGGAGATGTGCGGCCCCTGTGAAGTGCTCATCAACGGCAAGCGTCTCGACCTCTCCAACCTGCATCGCATGGTCATGCAGGCGCCGGACCGGGGCGTCGAGATCGTCGAGCAGTACCTCGACCACATCATGACCGGCGAGGCGGTCGCCTCGGCGCCCTTGCCGCTCAGCATGGCGCGCGAGCGCGTCATGCCCCGCATCCAGCCCGAATCGATCTTCCAGCACCTCACGCGCGAACTCGTGGCGTACGTGCCCTTCGTGAACGACACGGTGATCACGTTCGTGATCGACCTGCCGCAGATGACAATCAGCATCAGCACCGAGCAGATGCTGCAGTGGGGCGTCAGTGTCGATGATCTGGACCTGCTCGCCCGGCAGAACCTCGCCCGCTATGCGCCCAAGCTGTCGCTGCGCCTGGTGCAGGCGGAGGACGGCGGCAAGGCGGCGGTGCTCGACGGGCACGACGGCTACGACGCGGCCCGGCTGCTGCTCTACGAACTGCACGCGACGCTCGCGCCGGAACTGGGCGGTGACTTCCTGGTGGCGACGCCCTGCCGCGATGTGCTCGTCGCCTGCACGCCCGGCCCGCAGCCCTTCGTCGCGCGCATGCGCAGCCGCGTGACGACCGACTTTCGTCGTCTGCCCTATCCGATCACGGACCGCTTCTTCTACGTGACGCGCGACGGCGTCGCCGGCAACGCCGCAGCGTGAGATGGTTGCAGATTCGCAGTCGGAAGCGCTCCCCTGTGGGGCGCGGCTAAACATCAGAGCTGCGTGTGCGGTCGTGACGTCGCCAGGCGCTGCCGCACTCGGGGCAGACCGTGCAGCCGTCTTCCTCGACCCGGTCGGTGAGGGGATACCCGCACGTCGGGCAGTAGCCGCGGCGCAGGATGGCGGGCACGATGTAGCGCGGCAAGTCAAGCGCCCCCAGAAATAGGAGCAGTGCGAGCCAGCGGCAGCATCGCAGAGGCAGCGGCATCTCTTGAGCCGCCTCCGTGCGAATCTCGTTGCGTATTGCCGCCGGGAGGGATGGTTCGACGCCGAAGAGACTGTTCAGGTGCACGCGCTTGCCTCGATGATCCCTGATGCGCATGGCGAGTCGCCTTTCAGTCGTCCCGATGCTTCCGACAGCGCGGCTCGAACATGCCTGCCCCGCCGACGAGAATGTCCGTCGTGTCGTCGACCAGGCGCTTCGTGTGCGTCGCCGGCTCGCCGCAGATCGTGCAGCGGGCGGTGAGCTTGATCACCTCGTCGGCCTCGCACATCAGCACGCCCATCTCGCCGAAAGGAACGTGGAAGCTCGTGCGGTCCAGGCCGGCGCAGATGACGTCGACGCCGCGATCGAGCAGGGCGAGCACGGCACTGACAAAGCCTTCCCGGAAGAAGTGCACCTCGTCTACCCCCACGACCCCCATGAGATCCACGTCCAGCGCGAGCAGCTCCGCGGGCGACTCGATCGCCCGGGCGTTCTCGCGCACGCCGGTGTGCGCGATGAGATGGTCCGGGTCGTAGCGCGTGTCGATGGCGGACTTGAGGGCGAGCGTGCGCCTGCCCTCGGCCTCAGCCGCCCGCAGGCGTTCGATGAGGGCGGTGGTCTTGCCCGCGAACATGGGTCCGGTGATGACGGTGAGCCGACCACCGCGGCCGGCCTGAGTGTGCCCGGTCATGTCGGCCAGTGTATCGCCGCACGGGGCCCGCCACCCCGCTCTTCTTCGCTTGCCGCGTCTTCGCGCCTTCGTGCCTGCCTCCTACTGCGTCGCCTTGCGGCTTCGTGCCTCGGCCCCTTCTCCTGTACACTGCCGCTATCAAGGGAGATAGCCGATGAAGCTCATCTGCGAACGATCCGCACTGCTGGAAGCCGTCACCGCCCTCTCCTCCGTCGCCGCCGCCCGCACGCCCAAAGAGGTGCTGCGCTGCGTCAAAATGACCGGGGAAGAGGGGGTGCTCACGCTGACCAGCACGGACCTGGAGATCGCCCTCCAGTTCGCCATCACCCAGGTGGACATCCAGGAGGACGGCGAGACCGTCATCCTCGCGGACAAGCTGCTCCAGATCCTCCGCGAATCCGGCGACCAGACCGTCACCATCGAGACCGACGGCAATGACTCGCACATCCGCGGCTCGGATTCACACTTCAAGGTGCTCGGCTACCCGCCCGGCGAGTTTCCCCCCATCCCCCAGTTTCCCGAGGATGACAAGATCACCATGGAACTGCCCGCGGGGGATCTGCACCAGCTCATCAGCCGCACCGTCTTCGCCACCGCGCGGGAGAACTCGCGCTACGCGATCAACGGCGTCCTGCTCGTGAAAAACGGCAAGCAGCTCGAGCTGGTGGCGACGGACGGCCGGCGCCTGGCCCTGGCGCGCGGCAACTGCAAGACCGGCAAGAAGGCCGCGGAGGAAAGCCGCTGCATCATTCCCACCAAGGCCCTGAGCGTCCT
>CAZZPX010000518.1:0-2979 GCA_964655955.1 uncultured Phycisphaerales bacterium
GCTGTTCTTGCTGAGGAAGCTTGCGGCATCGACGACGGCGTTGATGGTCGGTCGCCTCGAGGAAGTAGTTGCTGCGCTCGAGCTTGTCCCAGAAGAGCGTGTAGTTCTGGCTGAACTCGAAGTCCTTGAGATTCATCGTCCGCATGGCGCCGACGCGGAAGAGGTTCATCGCCGCAAACATCCAGCAGCGGCCGGACTTCTTCTGGTTGGTGACGGCCCAGTCGTCGAGCTTGTGCGAGAAGGTGTGGTCGGTCGTGGTGACGACCTCGCGATTGAGCGCCACATCGTCAAGGGCCGTTTTGGTGACGGCGTTCTGCATGAGCTTGCCGTGGCGGCTTGCGACGAAGCGCGAGCGCATCTCGCCGAGCATGGCCGCCTCGAGCGCGGCTCCGGACGGGACGGCGTCGGCGTGCAGCAGGCGGCTGGCGGTGGGACTGCTCTGCGTCGTGGTCATCGTTCTCTCCTCTGCGTTGGCCGCGCCACGGCTGAGCGGAAGCGCGCGGCGAGGATGCGAGTGTCAGATGTCGGTGAACCCGCTCGGCGAAGCGCCGCCGGGCCTGTCGTCGCGGGAGGCGGCGATGCCCTGGAGTATGCGGCGCATCAGCCGCTGCTCCATGGCGGGATCACGCGAGATCGGCTGCCAGTACACCGGTTGCATACCGCGCTCCATCAGCTCCGGTTCCAGGGCTCGGCTGCTCAGTCGACGCGTGGTCGTCTCGACCCGCCAGTGCGGCTGGGCGGCCCGATCCACGA
Organism: uncultured Phycisphaerales bacterium; assembly: GCA_964655955.1. GTDB lineage: Bacteria > Planctomycetota > Phycisphaerae > Phycisphaerales > JAGLTS01 > CAZZPX01. The sequence continues at coordinate 754 of CAZZPX010000518.1, forward strand.
AGACCAGCACGCGCAGGTTCAGCAGCCCCTGCGGATCGACGAAGGTGGGAGGCGGCGGATTCAGCGTTACCTGCGTCATCTGCGCCGCCTGCTCCGGGCCAGGCCCGTTCTGCGGCTCGGCCGGCTCGACCACGATGCGCACCCGCCGCCGCTGCTGGTTCACCGTGCTCTCCCACGCCTGGGCGAGGTTCGAGTTGTCCAGCTTGAAGAGTTCGAGCAGCGTCGACGCGGGACGCGGGTCGCTGGTGAAGACGCCGAGCCGCGGATCGTTGCGATCGACGGCGAACCCTTCGCTGCGCATGGCGTAGACGACCTGTTCGCGCACGGCGGGATACTGCTCGCCGCTGAAGGTGAGCACCTCGGGAACGGGGTCGGCGCAGCCGCCCAGCACCAGAAAGCTGGCGAGGAGCGCGAGCAAGAGCGAACCGCGGACGCTGGCGAAGGCGTTCATGCCGAGAGTCTACACCGGCCGCGCTCCGCGCGCCGACCGGCAGGGCCGCTGCCGGCCGATCCGCTCGCACGGCGCTGCTATCATCCTCTCCATGCTGATCCTCTTCGATGTTGATGCGACGCTGCTGCTCACCCACGGCGCGGGCGTGCGCGCCATGCAGCGGGCCGGGAAGCGGCTCTACGGCTCCTTCGAGCTGGAGGGCGTGGAGTTCGCCGGCCGGCTCGACTCGCTCATCTTCCGCGATCTGGCAGCCCGCAACGGCATCAGCGATGTCGAGCGCGAGATGCAGCGCTTCCACGACACCTACCACGAGGAGCTGCTCAGCGGCTTTGCGAACGGCGATCGCTCCGAGGCGCTTCCGGGTGTGCTGGAGTTGATCGAAGCGCTCGCCGGGCGGGAGGATCTGACGATGGGACTGCTGACCGGCAACTTCGAGCTGACTGGCAAACTGAAGATCGTCAAGGCCGGTATCGACGTGAAGCTCTTCCCCGTGGGCGTCTGGGCGATGGACGGGCCGACGCGCAACGACCTGCCGCCCGTGGCGATGAAGCGGTACAAGGGACTGCGGCGGGCGATCATCGGGCCGGAGAAGGTCGTGGTCATCGGCGACACTCCACATGACGTGGCCTGTGCCCACTGCAACGGCTGCCGCTGCCTGGGCGTCGCCACTGGCCGCTTTTCCGTCGCCGAGTTGGAAGAGGCCGGCGCGGACTGGGCGGTGGAGGACCTCTCGGACACGCAGGCGATCGTGGACTGGCTGCTGGCGGGGGCGCCGGTGTGAGTGTGGGCGGAGATGCCGGGCGGAGAGCAGGCGGCAACCCGCGACACTGGCGGCCGATAAGGCGCCAAAGCGCATAAGCCGCACTCGGACGTGGATGACCTGTCGGATTTTGCTGCCTCGCGCCGCGGCGCGGGTAGGCTTGCCTGGACATGTCCATACGCGGATCCTCCATCCCGTCTCGACCCTCGCTGCGGCTGGTGCGCCCGGGCGAGGAGCAGCCGACCGAACCAAAGGCAGCGCCTCGGCCCGCTCACCGCGCCGCGGCGTACGAGCACATCGCCGGCGAGAACCGGGCGGCGGCTGCGACCGACATGGACCCGACGGACCCGCGCTGGGTGCTGGCCCTGCGTGTCGCTCAGTCGCTCGAAGGAGCGCAGCTTCGCCCGCACAAGCGCGAGAGGCTGCTGCAACTCGCCACGCATCTGGGCATGCGGCCGTTCGATGCCAATCTCATCATCGCGCTCGTGCAGGATCGAGCCAGGCGCGGCGAACTGGAGATGACGCTGGGGGCCGGCCTCACCCGCGATATGGCGCACGATCTGAAGCTGATACCGGCAGCGGGGCGAGGCGAGCGCGGCGGATGGGGGTCCGCCTGGACACGGCGGGTGCTGCTCACGGCGCTCAGCCTCTTCTGGGCGTTCCTGATCCTGCGCTGGCTGATGGCGGGCGGATAGGGGGGGTACGCGTGGCGGCGCTCGCGGACTCGCTTCGCCCTCGCAGGGGCCGTGCGACTATCATGCGGTCGATCTTCACGGCGTACAGGAGACCAGCATGATCGAGGTCGGGAAGAAGGCCCGCGCGTTCAAGGCGAAGGACCAGGACGGCACGACGCACCAGCTCAAGGACTACGCCGGGCGCTGGCTCGTCCTTTATTTCTATCCCAAGGACAACACGCCGGGCTGCACCAAGGAGGCCTGTCAGTTCAGCGAGGGGCTGCCGAACTTCGGCAAACTTGACGCGGCGGTCCTGGGGGTGAGTCCCGACAGCGAGCAGT
>CAZZPX010000519.1:0-2973 GCA_964655955.1 uncultured Phycisphaerales bacterium
GATTCTCTACAATTGCGCCGAGGCGCTGCGCATCGCCTCGGTATTGCTCTGGCCGCTCGTTCCCGACAAGCCGGAGGAGCTGGGGCGGCGCTTCGGGCTGAAGTACGCTGCGGCGATGCAGTCGGCGGGCGGGCGCGGCGAACGCGCCGCCTGGTGCGCCTGGGGGCAGCTCGAACCCGGGGCGCCCATCGAGAAGGGCGAGCCCCTCTCCCCGCGCGACCAGCCCGCGACGACGTAAGCGGCGCGTGTAGCGCCGCTCGAAGCAGCAGCGCCTGCCGCAGCACACTCCTAGACAGCCGCTGGAGCCTGCTCCCGCGGGAAGTGACGAGGCACACGCCATGACACCCGGCATTCCGCCCATCGACGAGCCCGACGCCAGCGACCTGGACGAGATTCAGCGCCAGTATCGCGGCCACGCCCGCGGGGCGCTGCTCTTCGACGACAACTTCATCGAACTCGACTACATCGTCGCCGCGGATGGGCATCTCGTCGCGCCGGTGATGGTGGCGGTGCTTTCCAGCATGAATACGGTCATCTTCGCGCCCGAGGAAAATGAGGAGGCGCTGCAGATCCTGGTCACGCCTGAGGAACTCGGCGGGATCGAGTACGAGTCGGCGGACACGGATCGCTGGCGCGCGTATCACGGCGAGCCGAAGGACGTGCGCTGGGCGAAGCTGTGGGTCGAGTCGCTCAAGCTGCGCGACCTGGTGTTCGACGGCGAAGCGGTGGCGCAGCCAAACCCATTCGGCCCGGACGAGCCCGCGCTCTGCCGCGAGTTGAATCAGCGACACAAGCAGATCAGGCAGGCGGCGCAGGCGAAGCTGAATCTGGACATTGCCGCCCCGACGGTCGTCGGCGTCGACCCCTGGGGCGTCGACGTCCGCGCCCGCTTCGGCGTGGTGCGCCTGCCTTTCCCGAGCCGCCTGCAGGATGCGGAACTGGTCGGTGAACTGATCGAACGAGGCATGTGAGCAGTTCAATGCTCAATTAACCACGGAGTTCACGGTGGGCACGGAGACTGGCATCTAAAGAGAAGCTGAACCGCGGAGACCGCAGAGGCAGGAAGGGAAGTAGCTAGGACTGGATAGAGGTTAATGATGACACTGCAGCAACCGGGTCACTCTGCGAGTTACGCATGCTCTGTTCGCTCACGACGACCTCTGCAGTTCAACACCCGCTCACCCTCCGTGAACTCCGCGGCGACTTCTTCACTGACGACAAACTCCAGGAGCGAGCCATGCAGATCGCCTTGACTTACGACACGCCCGGCGGGCAGCCAGATGTGCCGGGCGCGACGTTCAAGCGCAATGAAGCGAACAAGAAGCTGACTGCGGAAGAATTGCGCGCGCACGTGCGGGGATGCGAGGCGCTGGTGAGCAACTTCTGGGATCGGGTCGATGAGGCGCTGCTGCAAGCGGCGCCGGATCTGAGAATCGTCTGCAACTTCGCGGTAGGCTTTGACAACATCGACTTGGCTGCCTGCACACAGCGCGGGGTGCTCGTCTGCAACACGCCGGATGCGGTGACCGAGCCCACAGCCGACCTTGCCTGGACTCTGCTGCTCGGCGCTGCGCGCGGCATCAGCAGGCTCGATCGCTTTGCGCGCAGTAGCGAATACCCCCGACGCGGGCCGCTCGGCATGAACGAATTCTGGGGGCGCGATCTCAGCGGGCGCAACCTGCTCATCATCGGCGCCGGGCGGATCGGCTTCGCCATGGCGGCGCGCAGTGTCGGCTGGTCGATGCGCGTGAAATATGTCGACGCGGCGCGGCGGGCGGAATTCGAGCACGCGCCGCTCTGCGCGCAGCGCGTCACGCTCGAGGAAGGGCTCGCCTGGGCGGACTTCGTCAGCGTGCACGTGCCGCTCACGCCGCAGACGCGGCACCTCATCGGCGCGGAAGAACTCAGGCTGATGAAGCCGACCGCGGTCCTGGTGAACACGGCGCGGGGTCCGATCATCGACGAGTCGGCGCTGGTCGCGGCGCTGCGCGAGGGGACGATCTACGCGGCGGGTCTTGATGTGTATGAGAAGGAGCCGCAGCTCGCGCCGGGCCTGGCGGAGCTTGACAACGTGGTGCTGTCGCCGCACGTCGGCAGCGCCACGGAGAAGCACCGCCTGCAGATGACGGCGATCATCGCGGACAATCTCAAGGCGCATCAGAACGGCGAGCGCCCGCCGACCTGCCTGAACTACGACGCCGTGGCTCAGTCATCCGGCCGTGAGGCGACGTGGTCAGGCGGGAGGTAGCGCGCATGCGCGCGGAGAATCCACACGAAGAAGATGGCGGTCAGCGCCAGCATGAGCGCTATGAAGCCGGTGGAGAGCGGGGCGGCGAGGCTGGGCTTCTTGCGCACGACCGCGCCGACAATGTCCCAGATGATGAGGACGAGCAGCAGGATCGACAAGAGAGCGATGGTGTGCGCGAAGCGCCGCGTGGGGCTGAAGACGACGCGCTCCTCGCCAGGCTTGAGGCGAAACGGATAGTTATAGAGCTGCGGAAACGGCGTGAGCGCTGCGAAGAGCAGGTAGGTGAACACCGCTGAGCCATAGAGAATCCACAGCACCGCCTCCGAGGCGTTGCCCACGGCGCGGGGCGACTGCTGCACGCTGCGGAACGCCTCGAGGTTACTGACGATTTTATAGAGTCCCCAGACGAGCAGGATCCAGCAACCGACGTGGCAGGTCCATTCGACCCAGGTGTAAGGAGGCGGAAAGCGCTCCTCATGTTGCGCGTCGATCAACTCGTCGAGCGGTGACTTCGCCATGGCGGACGCTCCTCTGCGCGCCGGGGGCGGGGGGCGCGGCGCTACTTCGCGGACTTCTTCATGGGCAGCGGGCGGGCGGCGTCGGTGACGGCTCCGATCTTGGAGGCGAAGGACGTCTGGCGGGCGATGTCGCTGTCGGTGACGTAGTGCACGTCGAGCAATCCGTCCGACTTGTGGCCGGTGCGCAGATAGTTAATTTCCGCGAGG
>CAZZPX010000520.1:0-2968 GCA_964655955.1 uncultured Phycisphaerales bacterium
TTGCCGCGTGCGCAGCTCCTACGAACCTTGGCCCCTGTCGCGTCGCGCCTTGCTGCGACGTTCCGTTTCGACGTACCAGCACGATACCAATGCACCTTGCTGTCCTCAACCACGAGCCGGAGTCGTCTCACGCCGCCGCGACCCTTGGTTCGCGTGGCTGGGAGCAGTCCCACCGGTCAGCCCGTCACCCCCGGCCGCACCTGAGCAAGCCGAGGAATTCGACGTTGCCCGCGCGCCTGCCCTTGCCGCCGCGGAGAGGGCTGCGCATGACGCCCAGGAGTTCGAGCCCGTTGCGGCAGGCGGCACCGAGCACCCGTCGCGCCACAGCCTCCGCGTCAGTCTCCGGGAGGATGCCGTCGGTCAGCAGGCGCTCCTCGGTCGTCCCTTGCACTTCATAATGCGGTTTCACCAGGGTCACGATCCAGCCCGTCGGCCGCAGCCAGGGGAGCGCGGCGGGGAGCGCGTGCGCCTGCTTCGTCCAGGCGAGATCGATGGCGACGAGATCAACCGGCTCGGCGGCGGGCGTCGCGTGCAAGGCGTTGGTTCGCTCGAGCACGGTTACCCGCGGATCGGTGCGCAGCCGATACGCCAGGACGCCGTACCCCGTGTCGATCGCAATGACGCGTCCTGCCCCACGCTGCAGCAGGCAGTCCGTGAAACCTCCAACATTGCAGCCGAAATCGGCACAGCGCCAGCCCGATATGTCCAGGCCGAAGGTGTCCAGCGCCGCCTCCAGCTTCAGCCCGCCGCGTGAGACGAAGCGTCGTTCGTCATCCACGGACCGCGCCTGGGCGTTCATGGCCCGGGCACCCCCGGCGCCGCGCTTATCTCTCCGGACGGTGCCGCCGCGCCCTCCCGCCAGGGAGGCGCGACGCCGAAGATCGCGACCCCCAACTCATCAGCGCGCCGAAGCACCGCCGGCTTGTCGACCAGGATCACATCCCCGGCTGCCAGCGCGATGCACCGCCCGCCCGTCGCATGCACGTTCTCCACCGTCGAGACGCCGACAGTCGGGACATCGGCCCGGCGATCGTGGCCCCGCCGAGCCCCCTTGAGCAGCGTCCAGCCCTTGCGACGGCACAGTTCGCCGGCGCGAGCGATCATCTGGTCCGTCCCCTCGATCGCTTCCACGGCGATCACATCGCGATCGCACACTGCCAGTGACTGCCCGAAGTCATGATTGAGCGCGGCGCACAACACCGGCCAGCCGAACTCGATGTCCTGCCGCTCCTCCTCGCTGGGAAGGCGCTGGGTCATCGGCCCTTCGCTCGCCAGGTGTTCTGGAATGTGCGTGGTCGAGTCGATAAGCGTCACTCCCAGCGACTGCAATTCCTCGGCGACGGCACGGAGCACGGCCGGCGTGCGATGGTCGTGCCGCAAACGACGGTACCAGATCATCGCCGTGCGCCAATCCGGCAGATAGCGCAGCCACTTGAGCGGATCATACATCCGTTGCTTGGACACTTTGCCCACCATCACCGCCCGGCTCACGCCTCGCCGTCGCAGTACGCGAGCCCACTTGCCCAGACGCATCAATCCGACCGTGGAGAACGTGTCGCAGTAGGGGGGAAGGGCAGGGTTGTACACGCCCGCGAATCCCACGCCGTGGATCGTCAGGCCGCGCTCCCGCATGCCCTCGGCGACGAGGATGGGCAATTCACCGCTCCCCGCGATCAGGCCGATCGCTTCGCCGGCCCGCGTCGCGGAGCCTTCAACCTGGCGCCGGCCCGGGCCCGGCTTCACGACTCCACCCCCAGCGGCGCGGAAGGCAGCATGCTGTCGTCCAGTTCGAAACGACCGTCGCCGCGGAGGAGCTTGTCCACCGCCTCGTCCGGCGTCCCGGCGACGATGAAAAGGCGGTGTATCGCGGGCTTGGCGAAGCGCTCCGCCACGACGTGATCCAGCATCGCCAGAAGTGGATCGAAGTAGCCGTCGATGTTCACCAGCGCGATGGGCTTGGCGTGTTCGCCGACCAGCCGGCCCACGAGTATCTCGAAGAACTCCTCAATCGTGCCTACGCCGCCCGGTAGGACGAGCACCGCCTCGCCGCGCTCGCCCATGATCGCCTTCCGCTCGCGCATGGTCTGCACGACGATCGTCTCGTCGCAGCCACGATGCAGTTGCTCGGCCCGGATGAGCCGCTCCGTCATCACGCCGACGACCCGGCCGCCCGCAGCCTGCATCGTCCGGGCCAGGGCGCCCATCAGGCCGACCGCGCCGCCACCATAGACCAGTGTCAGCCCTTCCGTTGCGAGCCTCCGACCAAGCTGCTCGGCTGCCTTCCGGAAGTGCGGAGAGATGGCTTCGCTGGAGGCGCAGTAAACCGTGATGTTCTTGGGGCGGGGAGACATGAGCCAAGATCCTACCCGCCGCACCGCAGCCGGGCACGTCGAACGCCTTGGGTCCCCTCGGGTCGCCTCGCAGCCGCCGCTGCTCCAACGACCTACACTGACCGAGCCATGCACTGCCTCGAGGTGTCGAACAACCCGCGCATCGCCACGATCATGGACGCCGTCGTTGCCATCAGCCTGACCCAGCGCCCGGAGGACATCAACATTCACCTCGCGCGGCGCTTCCAGCGGCTCTTCAAATACGATGCATTTCTTTCCCTTTCGCGGCGCGGCCTCGACAAGGGGCAGTACAAGATCACGCGGCGCCTGGGCCCGGGCAGGATCGACGAGGACGACATCATCCGCGGCGCCAACCCCTGGCGCGACTGGGATCGCCTGCACCTGCACCAAGGGGGCTTTCTCGGCGAGGTCATCGCGGCGGGGGCGCCGGAGATCATCCACAATCTCGCTCTGGTTGCTGACCCGGTCCTCGGCGATGAGTACCGTGACCTGGGCTCGTGCATGATCGTGCCGCTCTTCGACGGCGGAGAGTCCCTCAATTGGGCCGTGTTCTTTCGCCGCGATCCGCGGGGCTTCACCGTCCGTGATCTCGAAGAGAGCATCCTTACCGGCAATCT
>CAZZPX010000521.1:0-2966 GCA_964655955.1 uncultured Phycisphaerales bacterium
CCTGGAGACGCCCGAGAAGGTCTGGCCCGCCTCGCATGAGAGCAAGAAGGACGTGGTGCGTCGCGGCTACGCGCCGCAGACACTGACGCCCGGCAAGCGATGTCCGGAGAAGAAGCCGCGCTTCGGGTCAGCCGAAGTGCGGCGTTTCTCATGCCCGGCAGGGGCGCGCTGGCTCCGAAGCGTAGGGACTCGTGTCCGCCGGGGCGCCTCCCCCCGCGCGTGCGCCGCAGGCTGCCTCTGCCGGTAGGATGCCCTCCTGAGAGACGCTGTCCTGTCCGAGGAACCCCAGCCGCATGAGTCCATCGAGCCAAGGCGAACACCCGGCCTTGCCGCCTGAGTCGCTGTCGCCGGCGACGCGCCTGCTCGACCGGCCCTGGGTGCGGTGCGCGCTGGCGGCGGCGTTTCTCTACCTCTTCCTGTGCGCCATGCGGTTCATGTCCCACGGGTTCAAGGGTTTAGCTGACATTCCCGCGGCAAACGACCTCATCGAGGGCGCGTTCTCCCACGCGGCCAATCCGTTCATCGCCCTGACGGCGGGCGTGCTGGCGACGGTGATCGCCCAGAGTTCCAGCTTCACGACCAGCCTGATCATCACGCTGGTCTTCGCCGGCCAGCTTCCCTTCGAGGCGGGCGTCTTCGCGGTGATGGGGGCGAACATCGGCACGAGCGTGACCAGCACGATCGCCGCCCTGGGGTCGCTGCGGATTCGCCGCCAGTTTCGCCGCTCCTTTACCGCCGCCATCATCCACGACGTCTTCAACCTGCTCTCCGTCGCGATTCTCTTTCCGCTGGAGTGGAGCACGGGGATCATCGGCCGGCTGACGCTGTGGACGGCGCGGGGGATCGGCCTCAGCGAGGTCGAGAACCCCGCCAATCCTGTCAAGCTCATTACCGCACCCGTCGTTGACGCTGCCGACTGGCTGCTGCACCGGATCTCCGGAAACGAGCTGGCGGTGCTGATCGCGCTGGCGGCGCTGGGACTGGTGCTGCTGCTCATGTCGCTGGGGCTGCTGGTGACGAACCTCAAGGGCGCGCTTCTGAGTCGTCTGGAGGGGCTTTTCCGCAGGTACTTCTTCCGCAACGACCTGGTGGCGTACATCACGGGGACGGTGACGACGGTGCTGGTGCAGTCAAGTTCGATCACCACCTCGCTGATCGTGCCCCTCGCCGGGGCGGGCGCGGTGAAGCTGCGGCGGGTGTTTCCCTACGTGCTGGGAGCGAACCTGGGGACCACGGTGACGGGCCTGATCGCCGCCACCGCCGCCCCCCAGGCCGAGGCTGTCGCCGTCGCCTTCGCCCACGTGACCTTCAACCTGCTGGGGACGGCCCTGTGGTATCCGCTGCGCGTCGTGCCGATCGGCATCGCCCGCCGCTTCGGCCGGCTCGCCGCCAGGAAGAAGGCGTTCGCTCTCGCCTATCTTCTGTTTGTGTTCGTCGTCACGCCGCTGGTCGGCCTTATCATCACGGAGCTCATCCTCTGAGGAGCAAGGGCGTTTCATGTTCAAGCAACTGCTCAATGCGCTGGCGGCGTCGCGGCAGATCGACGCGGACTTCGACAAGATCGACGAGATGCTCGAACACGCCGAGTGGATGTTCGAGCAGGCCGTGCGCGTGCTGCAGCGCGACGCCGACCCCGCGGATGTCGCCGATCCCCTCTACGAGCGCGACATCGCGATCAACAAGCTCGAGCGTTCGATCCGCGGCGACCTGGTGCGGCACCTGTCCGTCAATCCGGGCAAGGACGTGGCCGCCTGCCTCACGCTCATCAGCATCGCCAAGGATGCCGAGCGCATCGGCGACTACTGCAAGGGCGTCTTCGAGGTCGGCCGCTTCTACACCGAGGACTTCCGCGTCGAGGCGTATCACGACCCCCTCGAAGCGCTGCGCGACGAGGTGACGATGCTGTTCGGCGTGGTGCGGCGGGTGCTGCGCGACAGCGACAAGCGCGGCGCCAAGGAGACCTTCCAGCGCATCGCCGAGATCAAGAAGCGCTGCGACGCCATCAACACGCGCCTGCTCGCCGAATCGGCCAACCTCACCACCAATGAAGGCGTGGCGTATTCGCTGCTGGCGCGGCACTACAAGCGCGTCGCGGGGCACCTGGGCAACATCTGCACCGCCCTCTTCTCCGATGTCGAACATCTGGGGTACGTCCCCAAGAAGCAGCGCAAGCGACAGATGGAGGAGACCAGGCGCGCCGAGGCGCAGGCCGGCGAGGAAGAGGCGGACAAGAGCGACACGGCATGAGCCCGCGCACCGACGGCCTCCCCGGCCGTGCCCTATGCTGTCTCTGAGGAGACGTTCGAGATGCCCGACATCGTCATCGACCTGGTGGACCCCGCGGACACGCAACTGCTGGCCCACCTCTACAACCAGATCTTCCGCCCGGAGCGCAGCGCCGAGAGTCTCGCCCGCCGCTACCGCGGCCGGCAGGATGTGCTCATCATGGTCGCCCGCTACGAGAACGACGCGGTCGGCTTCTACGCGGGCTTCGATCTCAAACAGGGCGTGCACTTCGCGTGGCTCTGCGGCGTGGTCAACGACTTTCGCCGCCAGGGCATCGGCACGCGGCTCATGCATGCGGCTGAGGACTGGGTGCGCACGCACGGCTACCACTGCATGCGCATGGAGTGCTACAACACGCATCGCACGATGCTGCAATTCGCCATCGCCTCGGAATACGACATCGTGGGCATTCGCTGGGACGCCGACGCCGGCGCCAACCTCATCATCTTCGAACGCACTTTCGAGGACGACGCATGAAGACCCTGATGCAACCGCGCTGCCTGGGACTGCGGACGCTGGTGTGCGCCGCGACGCTGGCGCTGGGCGCGCTCAGCGCCTGCCAGAGCGCGTATTACGGCACGATGGAGGCCTTCGGCGTGCACAAGCGCGAGATCCTCGTCGATCGCGTCGATTCGGCCAGAGAGGATCAGGAAGAAGCGAAGCAGGCCTTCCAGGATGCG
>CAZZPX010000522.1:0-2953 GCA_964655955.1 uncultured Phycisphaerales bacterium
CGGTGGCATCGTCGGCGCGATCCTGACGGGCGTGCTCGTCTCGCCCACCTTCGGCGGTACGGGCATCGACGGCTACAGCATGGGTGCGCAGGTGTGGACGCAGTTGCTCGGCGTGCTGATCACGATCGTGTGGTCCGGCATCGTCGCCTTCATCGCCTACTGGTGGGCGAGCCAGGGCGCGCTCTCGGCCCTGCTGCCCCTCGCCTGCGTGGTCGCGGCGGGCGCGGTCGCGTTCGGTGTCTGGGAACTGGCGGCCATCAAAGGCCTCTTTCCGCTCAACGAGTTCTTCCACTCCAACGCCTGGACGATCGGGCTGCTGTTGCCCTTTGCCATCTGCCTGACCATCTTTCGCGTCGTCACCGACAAGATCGTCGGCGCCAACCTCGCGCTCCACCCCAATGTCAACTGGATCGTCGGCGGCGTGTTCGGCCTCGGCGCGGGCGTCATCACCACGGGCATCATCGTCATCGGCATCGGTTACCTGCAGATCTCACCCAAGCTCTTCGGATACCAGGCCTATGCCCAGGACTCGACGAATGGCACGATCGTCAGGCAGACCTCGCTCTGGCTGCCCGTCGACACGCTCACCGAGTCCTTCTACGAGGGGCTCAGTAACGGCGCGTTCTCTGCCACAACGCCGCTCGACGTCTATCGGCCCAACGTCGCGGCGCAGGCCTCCCTGCTGCGCATCAATTTCGATGAGGGTAAGAGCCGCAACACCATGCAGCCCGGCGACGCCACAGTCGCACGCGTGCTAGAGGTTCAGGGAGACGCTCAGGAGATCTACGACTTCGGGTCGGTGCAGCGCGGCTGGACGTATTCAGATCCCTTCAACGGCCGCATCGCCAGCGGCACGGGGTACATCGTCGTCGTCAACTTCACCGCTTCCGCCCGTGAGCGCACGGGGTCCATGGCCGTCGGCAACGCCCAGTTCCAGCTTGTCGGGCAGAACAACGACGGTGATGTGACCACCGTCTTCCCGATTGCAGTCATCTCCCAAGCGGATGCGCCCGGCAGCCCGCTGGGACGCTTCCGTTTCGACAGCAAGGACTTCTTCGTCGCCTCCGTGCCGGGCGAGAGCAGGCCCACCATGGCCTTCGAATTCGTACTCCCCCAGGGCTACGAGCCCAGGTACATGATGGCGCGCGGCTTGCGCCTCGACCTGCCCGCCGGACAACCCGAGACGATGACCGTCGCGCAACGCAACCGCGGCATCGCTTCCAACAACCTCGTTAGTGCCGGGGGGCAACGCTACGTCCGGGAGGGTGATTTCCAGACTCGCAACGCGCAACGGCTCACCCTCAGCGGCCGGAGCGGCGTCATCCGCGTCGACTCCACGCTGCCTAACCACTGGACGCTGGCCAAGGATCAACTCTCCAGCCTGCGCGTCAACGACGACCGCGAAGTGGACGGCGGCAAACAGGCGTTCAATGTGGCGCTGCTCAAGGAGTTCAAGCCGCGCGGCGTGGCGATCAACTCCTTCTTCCGAAGCGCCGGCGAACAGATCGTGCAGGCGACGGTGACCGGCCATCCCGCGCTCAAGCCGCCCTCGCAGAACCCGGGCGCCGTGCAGACGCCCCTGCTCATCGATTCGGAAGGCAACCAGTATGTTGCGATCGGCTACGTCTTCACCGAGCGCGAGCAGGCGGAGTTTCGCTACGACATCGGCGATCCGATTCTGAACCTTGGCGCGCTGCCGTCGAGCCTCTCCGCCCAGCGCACCGACCAGGAACTGGTCCTCCTCTTCTCCGTGCGCGATGGTATTTCGCTCGAACGCTTCTCCTATGGCCCGGATGTGCGGGCTGAGTTCCAGCTTCGCGTCGGACGGTGATTCAGGCGCTCGCCGCCAGCAGCCGACCCACAGCGTCCAGGCTCAGCAGGTGTTCTTCCAGCAACGGCTCGGGCAGATCGTCGAGTCGGCGGGAGGATTCGAGCGAGAATGGTCCGACCTGGGTTCGCACAAGGGAGGCCAGATGCCCCCCGGTCCCCAGGGCGACACCGAGATCGCGGGCGAGGCTGCGGATGTAGGTTCCCTTGCCGCAGCCGATGTCGAGCCGAAGGATCGGCCAGTCGTAGCGGAGCACATCGATGCTGTGGATGACGATCGGTCTGGCCGCGAGTTCGACCTCCTCGCCCTGTCGAGCCAGCCTGTAGGCCCGCCTGCCTGCGACGTTGATCGCTGAGTAGGCGGGCGGCTTCTGCTCGATCTCCCCGACAAAACGCTGCGCAGCCGCCGCCACGACCTGCGAGGAAGGCGGCTCGGGCACGGGCACCTCCTCACGATCGCCCTCCCGATCGTCCGTTACGGTGAACGCGGACAGATCGACCTCAGCACAATAGTGTTTGGGCGTATCCATCAGGCGGTTCACCAGCTTCGTCGCCTTCCCCAGACAGACGACGAGGACGCCCGTGGCAAGCGGGTCGAGCGTGCCGGCATGCCCAGTCTTCGCACCGTGCGCCTTGCCTCTGACGACCCGCACGACATCCATGGAGGAGAAGTGCAGGGGCTTGTCGACGACGATAACGCCGGTCGTGCTGGGGCGAGGGCGACGGGGCATGGCGTCAGGATAGCCGCTGCCCGTTGGTCCGGATCGTCGCCGGGCTTGCCTGCCGCGGCCAAGCGCGTACACTACGCATCCGATCCCAGGATCGGCGATTCGTCCGGCCGAGAAGGCGGTCGAATCGGCGCCGGAGAGGTGGCCGAGCGGCTGAAGGCGCATCATTGGAAATGATGTTCACGGGGTTTCCTGTGACGTGGGTTCGAATCCCACCCTCTCCGTTCTGGTTGACCCCCTACGCGCAAGTTATTGCGAAACAAGCACTTACATATTGAGCAATTTCCATATAAAGGGTTGAGACCCAAAAGAGACCCAAATCCGGGGTCTCAACAGCGAAGGCGCCCTGCCCGTCGCTGGCCCATCTGACTGGTGGTTCCAGCTGATAACCTCGACGA
>CAZZPX010000523.1:0-2948 GCA_964655955.1 uncultured Phycisphaerales bacterium
CCGCCGTGCCGCGCAGCGCCAGGGAGGCGTCGACGCGTCCCTGCAACGTCGGGCGGGCCAGTGCGTATTCAGGCGGGCGCTCGCCCCGTGACGCGGCCACCTCCTGCAGATCGCGCAGCGCCCTGCCGAGGCGCACGTTGCCCATCTGCAGCAGCAATTCGAAGTAGGCGCCCTCATCGATGAGCAGGCGCGCCTTGCCGGCAAGGTCGCCTTCGTGGCACGTCGCCTCGAGAACGGGAACGAGCAGTTCGCCGGGGTCATCGCCGCTCGATACGTGAAAGCGCAGATTCGACATCTCGATGCCGCGCAGGCGAAACGTGTCGGCGGCGCCCCAGACCTTGACCAGAGCGCCCGGCTGCCAGGGCCGGCGGTCGACGCGCACCTCGACTTCACCGGACAAGTCGCTGACGGGAAGGCCGATGTCCAGCGACGCCCCCTGCGCAGTGGCGATCATCTCGAAAAGGAGGCGATCCTCTTCCTCGCGCCCGGTGCGGACCAGGCGCAGCCGACCGTCGCGCACGGCAAAACGCTCCGCGGCGCGGACCTGCAGCGCGCTGAGTCGTTCGCCGACGCTGCCGACGAGCGACGCCCACTCATCAGCGTCGAAGCGGGAGAAGTCCGCGCTGAAGCGGAGATCCGCAGCCTGCACGCCGGTCGTCGAATCGTCCTCCCCCGCCTCCGCCAGCGTCAGTTCTCCGGCGAGGGAGAGACCTCCGTCCGCACAATTCAGGCGCAGGTCGCGAATCTGCGCGCCGCGGCCGTCGAAGCCGATGCTGCCCGCGTCGAGTTGAAACTCGCGGGCACCGATGACGATTCGGGTCGGCCGCACCTCACCCTGTGCGTCGATCTCGCCGCGCTCGTTTCGCGCCAGCAGCAGTTCGGCATCGACAAGTCCGGCGATCTCGTGCCTGCGGAGCGTCTCGACGAGCGCGCCCGCGCCTGCGTGTCGCATCAGACTGCCCAGCAGCGGCGAATCGACCACGCCCCGCCGCACCTGAACGTTCAGGAGCGACTCACCGGCGAGGCGCGGCTCGCTCGCGAGCGCAGATTCGGCCGGCCCTGCCTGCGCCTCACCCCAGTTCCAGTCGCCGCTCAGCAGCAGCGTGGCGGCCGAAACGTCCTGTTCCAGCAGTTCGACGGCTGCCTCCCGCAGGCGGATCTGCGTACCGGTGACGGTCACGCCCTCGATCACGCCCCGAGTCCGCAGGCGCGTCTCGCCAAGGAGAAAGGAGGGATCGATCAGGCGCACCTCCGCCTGGAACGAGGAGCCGTCGGCAGGTCCCGCCGCCGCACGCACCGTCACGTCGGCCTTGCCCGTCGGCTGATAGCGCGACTGCAGCTCAGCGAGATCCGGAACTGCGCCGGCATCGAGCAGCGCTGTCGACACGAACGGCGTCAGCAGCGCCGCGAGCGAATCGGTCAGATCGAGCCCGACCGCCTCGATGGTCAAGTCGCTGAGAAGCGTCAGGCCGGTCGCCGCCTCCGGGTCGGTGGCGAAGGAGCCGCGGACGAGCAGCGCCGTGTCGCCGTGCCGGGCGCACAGGTCGGAGATTTCGACGCCGCCCGTCGCGACGATGATGTTGCCGGTGATGTCCTGGAGGGCGTAGGAGCCGTCGCCCGGGGCAGCGGTGGCGCTCTCGACAGCGCATTCGACGCGGTAGTCGACGCCTCCCGCGCCGTCAGGCGAGATGGTCGCGGTGCCCGACGCCTCTCCGACGAGTTGCAGTGCGGCAAGCAGCCGGCCCCCCATGGACGGAGGCTGCGATGAAGACGCGTCGTCAGTGGCCTCGCTCGGGGCAGGCTCGGCGGGCCCTTCCGCCGCTGCGGATGCTCGACCCGGAATCGCCTGGGCGAGGTAGCGGTCGATGGGCATCGACTCGACGCTGACGACGATGCTGGGCTCATAGACATCGGCGCCGTCGCGCGAGAGGAGAACGGTTCCCTCGAGGCGGCCGATCCGCTCGCCGCACGGCCCTTCGAGTTCTGGCAGGTCGAGCCAGGCCTTCTCATCCGTGACGATGATCGTGCCGCGACGGACGCGCAGCGGGTACGCGAAGTGCTGGTAGAGAAAGGCGCCCCGGTGCAGGTCGATGGTGACGTGATGGTCGTAATCACCCTGTGTGTCTTCGCCGCGATGCACGAGCACATCCACATCGCCTAGCGCGCCGAGGACGAAGGCGGGCGGCTCCGCAGCGGCTTCCTGCGCCGCAGCCTGATCGTCGCCGCTCGCTGATTCGGCCACTCGCAGCAGCCCGGCGGCGACGAGACGGTCGTGCGCCTCGCGATCCATCAGTTCATCGATGACGCGCCGGCTCTCCTCCCAGAGCGCGTTGCGGAGCAGGTCGTCCACGGGGACCGCCTTGGCTGTGACGCGCACGTCCACCTCGGAGTTGATCGGCTTGGGCACGACGCTGACGCCGATGTCGAGGTCCGCGCCGGTGCGCCCCTTCCCGTGCAGGCCGACCTCCAGCGTGCCGTCGGAGAAGCTGATGCGGCCGGCCGCGTCGGTGACGGGATAAGGGAAGTGGCTGGTGGTGCCGGTGCAGTTCTCCACGTCGAACTCGGCGCGAAGTTGCAGCGGTTGGGCGGACGCGTCGAGCGGCGCGCGGCGCGTCGCTGTGATCGTTCCCGACAGCAGCGCCTGCTCGAACTGAAACTCGTGCAATTCTCGCTGCACATCCAGCGGCACGAAAGGCAGCAGCCCGCTGGTCTGGCCGTACTCAAAGGGCGCCACCTCCAGCCGCAGTGACACAGCGCTGTCTTCCGAGTAGCCGTCGTACCGTCCGGAGACACGGCAACTGAGTTCCTGTACGGTCACGCGCAGATCGTCGAGCGTCACGTCGATGCGGCCGACGCGCACTGCCCCACGGGCGTCGCGCAGGCCGCGCGGGCCCGGTTCCTCCACCTCCATGTCGGCAAGGGGTACGTCCAGGCTCAGGTCCACGTCG
>CAZZPX010000524.1:0-2948 GCA_964655955.1 uncultured Phycisphaerales bacterium
GCTGGAGGGTGACACGATCGCCGTCTCGATCATTATCCACAACGGCGTGTACGTGTACAAGCGAGACGACTTCGGCGTGTGGAGTGAAGGGACGCTGCTCCGCCCGGCCGACATGTCGACGGTTCTTGAGTTTGGCTCGTCAATGGCGCTCTCGGGGGACACGCTCATCATCGGCGCGCCGGCTGACCAGGCGCATGGGCTCGGCTCAGGCTCGGCCTTCATCTTTGAGCGGACCGGTCCCGGCGTGTGGGAGGAGCGGCGGAAGCACATGCCCCGTGACGGGGTCGCGCTGGATGCGTTCGGCTACCCCGTGGACATAGAAGGTGATGTGGCGTTCGTCGGCTCTCCCGGCTGGTTGCCGCAATATGTCTATGTCTACGAGCGCGGTCGGGACGGTGTCTGGAGGGAGACGCAGCGATTCACCTCGGGCTCCGATACACCGGAGTCGGAGGGGTTCGGCACATCCCTCAATGTCCGGGGTAACTTGCTACTCGTCGGCGATATTGGGCTCGGATATCAGGGACCGGCAGCCGGGGCGGGCTGGCTCTTCCAACAAGGGAGCGACGGCAACTGGACGAGGATCGCGCGGCTCGTGTCACCGGATGTCGCGCCATACGGCAAGATGGGAAGAGCTGTGGCCCTCACGGACTCGTTCGCGGTGCTTGGCGCACCCAACGACACGGTCGACGGCGTCGACGATGCCGGTTCCGCCGTGTTCTTCGCGCTCGGTGAGGGCGGTCCCGACCACGACGGCAACGGCATGCCTGACATGTGCGAGTGCGTCGGCGATGTCGACGGGGACCGGGATGTCGACAGCGACGACCTCCACGAACTGCTGCAAACCTGGGGCCACCACAACCCCTGGGCCGTCGACCTCGACGGCGACAACGACACCGACCAGAGCGACCTCGGCATCCTGCTCACCTACTACGGACTGGTCTGCGACTGAGACACATCTCAGTTGACTCCTGAGCGTCGCCAGCGTGTTCTTCGCTCCCGGCGAGTGCTGGCACGGCCTGAGGGGAGTCGCGAAACGGTAAGCGTTTGCCGTTCGTTGGATCCCCCGGGCCTGGATGGCCCGGGGCGAAGGCCTGGCGCGCGACAAGCCGGGTCAAGTCGTGACTCGGCCCGGCGTCTGTCGTCGTCTCTCTCCCGCTTCGCTCCTCCGCTCGTCTACGTCAGGCCGCGCGAACGGCGGTGCTGGGCCGCCGCGCCTCGCCCTCCAGCGTCAGCAGCGATATCCACATGCCGTAGCGATTGCGCTTGACGCCGTGCGCCGCGTAGTCGGCGAGCCAGATTTCATCGTCGACGAGGTACTGGAACTCGTGCTCGCCCGGGGGCAGGTGCAGGCGCAATGTCCACCAGCCGTCCTCCGGTCCGCGCATGGCAATGGCCCGCTCCTGCCAGTCGGTGAACGACGCCGCGAGACTCACCTTGTCGGCGTCGGGCATAAACAGTTCGAACTGCACCGAACCGTCGACCTGAAGCTGTACCATTGACGGGTCCTTTCTGCCGGAATGAGGCGTAACGAACGTGCGCGACCTGCGAAGAAAGTGTGTCACAGCGGCGAGCGACAAGGGCCTCCGGCCGGCGAGGGCGGGGAGCCGGTGCTCGCCTCGGGGTGAGTCGCAGGATTCATCGTCAGCGCCGGGGGCGGACGTGAGGCGCGATCCGCAAATCCGGCTCTGTCTGTCCATCTTTATTTGCTGCGCGGCGATTTTGCTCATCTCTGCGGGCTGCGCCGCTGCGCGCGAGCGACCCGCACGCGCCACCGCAGCGGTCACGCTCGTGGAGTTGAACCCCGTCCTGTCCCCCGGACGGACGGCCGTTCTGCCCGCAGCGCTTGCCGCGGCCTCGGATGCGTCAGCAGCGCTGCCGCCAAGTGAGATGACGGTCTCGCTGGACGGGAGGGCGCAGGCGACCCGGCTGTACTGGGCGTGGACGCAGACGCCCGGGGCGGCGGCGCGTGCGGCCTGGCTCGAACCACCGCAGCGCTGGCATCTGACGCTGGATCCGCCGGCGGGCGGCGCCTTCGCCGTGCCGATGATCGTCTTCGAGGTGCCGCCCAGGCCTGAGGCGGAGTGGCTCGAAGTCGGCGGGCAGCGTCTGCGGCCGATCTGGCTGCGCGCGGAGGGCTCGCTGTGGCAGCGGGATCTGCTCGATCCGCGTGATGCGTCGCTGGCGCTGCTCGCCGCCGTCCAGCCCGAGGCGGAGGACCCAGCGCGCTGCTGGCGTGCAGCCCTGATGGCGGATCGCCTGCACACGCCCGACTACCGCCCCCACTTCTCCGACTCGCTCCTGCAGGCGCTCGCCTGGCAACAGGTCGACCGCTGGCAGGCGGCGCTGGATCGGCTCGCCGCGGCTGACCTGGCCCTGGCACGCGAGCTGCGCCGGCGCTTGACGCGCGTCTGCCGCGACGGCGACACGCTGGTTCCCGCCTGGCCGACCGACCCCGTGCAACTCGCGGACCTGCTGCAGATTCTGCTCAGCCCGGCCCACGACGAGGTCGAGCGCGCGGTGCTGACGCGGGCGTGGCTCGTCGCCCAGCCGCGCGTGCTGGCCTGGCAGGAGACGACCGGCCGGCGGGATCGCATCGCGCTGGGCCTCGCCAACCTGACGGAACAGCCGCTGGCGGTGCGCCTGCGCTGGCGCGGCACGTACGAAGCGCCGCGAACGGTAACGCTCGAGCCGGAGCGGGTCCAGCGGCTGGAGCTGACCCCGCCGCCGGATCTGCCCGCGCGCGAAACGGTGCAGGTCCTCTACGTGGAAGCGGGCGAACGAGTGCACGAGTTGACGTATCCGGCGGCCGCGGTGGAGGCGCGACCGCCGGGACTGCTCATCGGACCGTTTCTCCAGCCACGCACGCTGCGAAGCTGGCGCGCGGGAACGGTGAACGTCGAGCCGGCCGGGGCGGAAACGCGCGCATCGCTGCGGCGGACGGATGCGGG
>CAZZPX010000525.1:0-2944 GCA_964655955.1 uncultured Phycisphaerales bacterium
TTTAACCGTCTCGGCAGAATGCTTCGACGGGCACCAACGGGCGACATCATACCGGTACGGCGGTTGGCTGAAAACCGTGCCATGGCCGGGCCGCGACCATCTCGTGTCGAGGCGTGCCCGGTTCGCGCTGCGGCAACCGGTTGACAGTGAGAGTGCAGGAAACGTGAGGGTGCGGGGAACGGCGGGCACCTGGCGCCGGCGCTCAGGCCCGCCCGAACGCCCCGGCCAGTGCACGTGCTGCCTGCACCAGCAGGGTCGTGTCGGCACCGACGGCAACGAACAGCGCGCCGGCATCGAGATAGCGCTGCGCGAGTGCCCGGTCTGCGGTCAGCACCCCGGGTGCCTTGCCGGCGGCGCGTACGGTATCGATGCCGTCGAGGATGGCCCGCTGCACGTCGGGATGCCCGGTCTGTCCGCGCAGCCCCATCGATGCCGACAGGTCGGCCGGCCCGAAAAAGACGCCGTCGACACCCTCGACACGGGCGATATCGGCCAGACGGGCCATGGCCGCAACGGTTTCCGCCTGCACCAGCAGGCACATCTGCTCGTCGGCCCGCTGCACGTAGTCGTCGACCTGGTTCCAGCGCGAGGCGCGTGCGAGCGCGGCACCCATGCCGCGGATGCCCTCTGGCGGATAGCGCATCGCCCGCACCATCCGTGCCGCCTGTTCGGGCGTGTCGATCATCGGCACGAGCAGGGTCTGGGCGCCGACGTCCAGATACTGCTTGATCAGCGCGACGTCGCCCTGGACCGGCCGCACCACCGGGTGCACCGGGTACGGGGCCACGGCGCGCAGTTGCGCCAGCACCGTGCGCGGGTCGTTCGGTGCATGTTCACCGTCGAGCACCAGCCAGTCGAAACCGGTGGCGGCCATTGCCTCGGCGGCATTCGGGTCGGCCAGTCCGATCCACAGGCCGATCTGCGGACGCTTTTCGCGCAGGGCGGCGAGAAAACGGTTTTGCGGGATCTGCACGGGCGGGCTCCGGGAAGAACAGAGGCGGGAGAGGAAGTGGGGGTGAACGGGCGGAGGTCGGCAGCGACCTGACGGGGGAATCGATCGTGTCGTCAGCCGAAACGGAAGGAGATCGAGCCGAGGCGGCCGTAGTCGGCATGCAGGCTGTCGCCGGCCTTTGCCGGTGTCGGACGGGTGAACGAGCCGCACAGGACGACGTCGCCCGCATGCAGCCGTTCGTCGAAAGCCGCAATCCGGTTGGCCAGCCAGGCGATGCCGGTAGCCGGGTGATCGAGCACGCCGGCGGCCAGGCCGGTCTCCTCGATCGCTCCGTTCTTGTACAGCAGCGCGCCGATCCAGCGCAGGTCGACGGCGTCGGGACGCACTGGCCGGCCGCCCAGCACCACGCCGGCGTTGGCCGCGAAGTCGCTGATCGTGTCGGCAACCTTGCGCGGGGCACCGGTTTCCCGGTCGAACTGCTCGATGCGCGCATCGATGATCTCGATGGCCGGGCAGACGTATTCGGTGGCGCGCAGCACGTCGAAGATCGACGCTTCGGGGCCGGCGAGATCGGTGCCGAGCACGAAGGCCAACTCGACTTCGACGCGCGGCGCGATGAAGCGCTCGATCGGAATGTCGCGTCCGGCCGGGAAGAACATGTCGTCCATCAGCGGCGCGAAATCGGGCTCGTCGATCTGGCTCGCCTGCTGCATCGCGCGCGAGGTCAGGCCGATCTTGCGGCCGCGGATCGTGTGCCCGTCGGCCTGTTCGAGCGCGACCCAGGCGCGCTGGATCGTGTAGCCATCGGCAATCGTCATCTGCGGATAGTCGCGCGAGAAGTGGCGCAGTTGCGTGCGACTGCGGCGCGCCTCATACAGTCGGCGCGCCAGCCTTCCGATGGCGTCGCCGTCGGGTTTCCGGTCCGATGGCTTGTTCATGCCCGATGGCTTGTTCATGCCTTTTATGTCTGCGTTCATGATCCGGTGAACAGCGCATGCAGGTTGCCGGATTTGGCGCTGAACACTTCACGGCCCTCGTCGATCTGTACCGTGAGGCCGAGCGGGCGCCGTGCCAGCAGCGGCGCAAAATGTTCCTCGGCAGCGCTGGTCAGTGCCTGTCCTGCCGCCTGCTGTGTCGCCTCGCTGCGCCCGCGGCCCATGCGCAGATGGACCCAGCAGAAGGCAAGATCGTCCCGATGTCCATCGCTGACGGCGAAATGCGCGGCTGGATACGCGAGCACGCGCACGCCGCCGACCGGGAACGGCCGTCCTCCCTGCTCGTCGGTGATCGACAGCAAGGCATCGGCAAGTGCCCGGCAGAGGCTGCTGAAGTCACTCTCTGCGTCGAGATTGGACGTGTAGAAAACCGAAACGTGCGGCATGGGCGTGGCCTGGTGGCGTGAATCGGCGGACGGGGAGTGTGAACGCTCGGGCGGAGCTCAGAGCCGCGCCGATACCGGCGTATAGCCGCCTGCCTGCGAGGCGACGGCCGCCGGTACCGCACTGCCGTCCTGCGGCGTCACCGGCAGGACGACGTTGATCTGCCCGGTGCCCGAGGCGCCGAAATACGGCGTCACGACTTCGGCACGGCCGTCATAGGCGCTCCAGCCGAGCAGGCCGAGCAGCATCGCCGTATCGTGCATGAAGCCTTCTCCGTGTCCCTTGGCGGCGTACTCGGGCAGCATCGCGCAGAAATCCTGCCACTGTGCGTTCTGCCACATGTGGATGACATGGTGATCCAGTTGTTCGAGAAACGGGCTCCAGATCCGGTGGGCGAATTCCGGCGCGAGGCCGTTCTGCGCAAAGCGGTGGCTGAGGCTGCCGCTGGCGAGAAACGCGACCGTGCCGTCGTACTGTTCTTCGACCGCGCGGCGCATCGCCCAGCCCAGTCGTGCGCTGTCATCCAGGTAATTCACTGTGCACATTGCCGACACCGAGATCACCCGGAAGTGACGATCCGGGTTCATGTAGCGCATCGGCACCAGCGTGCCGT
>CAZZPX010000526.1:0-2942 GCA_964655955.1 uncultured Phycisphaerales bacterium
CGGCCGCTTATGGCTGCTGCGGTCAAGCCCTGACCAGGTTCACGGGCCATCCGTGGACCGGGCCCGGCCGCCAACCCGCGCGATGCGAAGCAAACGCCATGCTAACGCAGACCGTGCTCGTGGTACACTCATGGTATGCAGGAGGCTCGCACGAACGCGCCGAATCCCAGCGAAGTCGCCCGTCGGCAACTGCGGACGATTCTCTGGGCCGCCCGCCTCACCTTCGTGGCGCTCATCTTCACCGTCACGCTCCTCACCGTCCTGGAGCTGTCGCGCAGCGAGGTGATCGAGCCGAAGATTCTCGGCATTCCCATCCCCTGGTGGCTGCTGCCGGTCAGCTTCAGCATTCTGGTCAGCGCCACCGCCATCGTGCTGGACGTGCTTACCCCCAGCAAGAAGCTGGCGACGCTCAGCGCGATCTTCTTCGGCCTGCTGGCGGGGCTGCTCGCCACCGTCGCCATCAGCTTCATCATCGACCTCGTCGCCCAGGCGTACGGCCTGGACCTGCGCAGCAGCAGCTACCTCGTCGTCGCCATGACCAAGGTCGTGCTCGGCATCGCCCTCTGCTACCTCTCCATCACCATCGTCCTCGGCACGCAGGACGACTTCCGCCTCGTCATTCCCTATGTCGAGTTCGCCCGGCAGGTTCGCGGCATCCGCCCGCTCATCCTCGACACCTCCGTCCTGATCGACGGCCGGATCGTCGAGGCCGGCCAGACCGGCTTCATCCAGGCGCCGATCGTCATTCCGCGCTTCGTCATCGACGAATTGCACGAGCTTGCCGACAGCAGCGATCGCAACAAGCGCCTGCGCGGCCGGAGGGGCCTGGACATCGTTAACCGGATGCACGCCAGCGCCCTTATCAACGTCTCCATCGATGAGACGGAGATCAGCGGCAGCGTTGGCGTCGACCAGGCGCTGCTGGAGTTGGCGCGGCAGCTCAACGGCGTGGTGGTGAGCACGGACATCGGCCTGTTCAAGGTCGGACGCATCCGCCAGGTCCAGGTGATCAATCTCAATGATCTCGCCAACGCCCTGAAGCTCAACCTCTTGCCGGGCACGCAGTTCGAGATCGAGCTGATGCGTCGCGGCGAGAACCAAGGACAGGCGGTCGGCTATCTGGAGGACGGCACGATGGTCGTCGTCGACGACGCGGAGGCCTGGATCGGTTCGTCGATCGACGTCGAGGTCACCAGTTCCCTGCAGACGTCCGCGGGACGGATGATCTTCGCCGCGCTGCCGCGCGATGACGCTGCGAGAGCGGATGTCCAGTCTCAACTCCAACCCGAATCAGCCACAGAGCCGGCCATTGCTTCGCCTGAGCCGATCGAGCCCGGCGCTGAGGGGGAGCCGCCTGCGGAGGCGACCACGGCTGCTGCGGGCGAGCGGGGCGACAGCACCCGCAAGGGGGAGGGCCCGCTCGGTCCAGGGCATCGCGCCAAGCGCCGGACACGCAACCTGAGGAACCCCCGCCGTGAATGACAAGCCGCGCGTCGAGCGCATCGATCCCGAGGATCTTCGCGTCTTGCGCGAGGTGGATACCGACCTGCCGGAGATGGAGGGCGATGACTGGCGCCGGGCCTGGGATCGGCTCTTCCGTGCGGCGCATCAGGGGATGTGTTGGGTCGCGAGCCTGCGCGAGCGGGGAGGCAGCGAGGGCAAAGGACCGGGGGGCAAGCAGGGGAGCCTCGTCGGCTATCTGGCGGCGCAACGGCAACTCTTCGGCGACTGCGTCATCACCGATCTGCGGATCCGCGAAGGTCAGGATGTCCTCGAGATCGCCACCGCCATGCTGCGCATCGTCGAGAGCCGGCGCCGCGGCGAAGCCGTCTACGCAGCGGTGGAAGCAGGCGATGCGGCTCAAGTGGCACTCCTGACGGAACTCGGGTTCGAGCCCGCCGGCGAGGTGAGGCCACCGGAAGGGGCGAACGGGATGCTGTTCTTCGCCAAGCTGATTGCGGGGCGAACGGAGCGGTGGGAGGGCCCGGAAACGAGCGGGCAGAGCGGTCATCCGCAGCGCAGCGAGGGAAATGAGGCGGGGCCCGGCGAGCCGGCTCCCGAGCGGGCGACGCTTGACGGCACCGCCTTGGAAGGCCCGGAAGTGGCGACCGGAGACGAGTCGGGGTCTTCCTGATTCCTCCATTTCCCCCCGGTTAACTCGCCAATCGGATCAGGGGTGGGCTGGGGAGGGGAAGGCGACTGGCAGAGAATGCGAGCGCTTTGTCGATTCTCACTTGGCGCTGGCCCGGGAACGGGGGATACTGAAGGTGTATCAAAGGTTCGGCCTGCCGTTTCTTCGGCATGCGGCGTTATCGGAGCAGCGTCCAACGCCAGTTGCGGGTCTCGTTTGCGGCCCATCTGGCCGAGAATAATGAGCGGCTGCTCGTTTGGACGGTGCCTGCGGTGCGTTCGTCCGCCCCCCCGTTCAGGCGTCGGGCGGCTCAACAGGCACCGGCGTCCGCGCACAGGCCGATCAGCACGCGTCATGCCCACCCGTCAGAAAGCCGACGGGAGGTGGCTTGAGGAGAGATTTCGCAGCATTCGCCGCATTCGCGGCGTGGGCTGCCGACCTGCGAAGCATATTGGAGAACTGCAGCATGAGAACTCATCGATCGATCGGAACCGCCTGTCGACGCCTCAGCAGGAGCGTGTTGGCGGCCGGCGCTGCGTTGGCGCTGCTCGCGTCGAACGCCGGCGCCGCCCAGACGTCAACTGACGACTACAGCATCCAAGTCGTCAAGAACGACGAGAAGTCCATCGTCGTCCACTACGAGATCAACGATTTCGATCGTCAGACGGTGCGCATCGGCGAGGAAGCGTACGAGATCATCGCCATTCCAGGCGAGAGCCAGATCACGCTCAAGGACGCTCCCGATCTGGTCAACATCAACCGCTCGCTGGTCATCCCCAACGATGCGCAGATGCAGGCCAGCGTCGTCGAC
>CAZZPX010000527.1:0-2939 GCA_964655955.1 uncultured Phycisphaerales bacterium
CAACGGCATGATGAAGATGGCGAAGGACGCCGCAGCCGCGAGCCCCGCGAGTCCGGTGATCGTCCACGTCCTGCCCGACCAGGCCGGTCTTTGTTGCGGCCGCTGCGCCGCACGCCGCAGCCGCTCGCGCTGCACGGGCAGCAGGCGCTGCTCCGTCTGTGCCGCGAATTCCCGCTCCAGCAGCGCCGCCGTCTCCTGCACCTGCTCGACGCGGGCGCGAGCGTGCGGATCGGCGACGAGCAGCCCGTCGATCTCCGCCCGTTCCGCCTCGGCCAGTTCGCCGAGGGCGTAGGCGGTCAGTTTCGCTTTGTCCGTTTCCGGTGACATGGCTGGTTCCTCACACATCTCCACTCACGCCGCTCGATTCCGGGGCGAGGGCGCTTCGGATCGCTTCCAGCGCCTCGTGCAGAAGCTGCCCCACCGTGCTGGCGCTGCGGCCGGTGACTTGCGCCATCTGGCGATACGTCAAGCCTTCCTGAAACTTGAGTCGGATGAGTTCTCGCTGGTCGGCGGGCAGGCGAGCGACGATTGCGCGCAGCTCGCCGCTTTCGGCGGGCTCGAGGGGCAATTCACTGGCTGGCGGGATCATCGTCTGCATGGCGGTCTTGCGGGCGTGGCGGCTCGCTCTCGACGCGCGCCGGCGGCGCGTGTCCAGGGCGCAGTTGCGGCAGACGGCGAAGAGCCAGGGAGCGAGGGCGTCACCGGCGGGCAGGTCGCGGGCTCGCAGCGAGCGCAGGAAGGTCTCCTGGACGACGTCCCGCGCCTCGTCAAGATCGCCGACGAGACCGCAGGCGTAGCGCAGGAGCCTGCCCTCGTAGCGGGCGAGCAGGTCGTCGAGCGGGGGCCTGCCGGTTGGTTCGGCCATCGGTCCTCCGGATCTGGTGCCGTCTACAGGGTAAGACGCAGCAGGCGAAGGCGTGTGCGGGGAAATCGTGAATTGAGGCCGGCATGAAACCTTCAGTCCTCGTGGCAACTGACCGGGCGAAGCAACGCCGCGCCTGCACAGGCCGACGTGACGGCGGGCTTCAGCGCGCCCTGGCGTCGGCTTCGCGACGGAGCCGGGCGGCGGCCATGTCGATCGCCAGCTCGAGCGCCGCCCGCATCGACTTCTCGCTCGCCTTGCCCGTACCGGCGATGTCGTAAGCGGTGCCGTGGTCCGGGCTGGTGCGGACGACGGGCAGGCCGAGCGTGGTGTTCACCGCCGACTCCCACGCCAGCAGCTTGACGGGGATCAGCCCCTGGTCGTGGTACATGGCGACGACAAGGTCATAGCGGCCCTGCACGGCGGCGTTGAAGATGGTGTCCGCCGGGAAGGGGCCGTCGGCGATGATCCCCTGCGCGCGGGCGAGTTCGATGGCGGGCGTGATGAGGCGCTCCTCCTCGTCGCCGAAGAGCCCCCCTTCCGAGGCGTGCGGATTCAGCCCGCACACCGCGATGCGCGGCCGCTTCAGCCCCATGTCGAGCAGCGCCTGGTGCCCCAGGTCGATCGGCTCGAGCACCTTGCCGATGGTCAGCACATTGCGCAGATCCATCAGCGGCATGTGGATCGTCGCCAGCACCACGCGCAGTTGCGGCGCGATGAACATCATGGCGCTGCGCTTGACGTTGAAGCGGCGGGCGAGCAGTTCCGTGTGGCCCGGCCAGCGCTTGTCGGCAAGGTTCCAGGCTTGTTTGCTGATGGGCGCGGTGACGATCGCATCGACGCGGCGCGGATCGTCCTCCCTGGCCTTCGAGGCGGCGATGGCATCCTCGACGAATTGGAAGGAGATCAGGCCGCTCTCGCGCGTGGGGCCCGGCCGGGCCGGTCGAGACGCTCCCAGCAGCGAGTAGTCGTCGTAGTCCAGCACCAGGATCTCGTGATTGCGCCAGGAGTCGAGGGGCTCGGCGTCGTGCTGCACCCGCCACCAGAAGGGCTCGATCTCCGCCAGGTCCGCCGCGTAGGCGAGCTGTTCGTTCATGCCGAAGATCATGAAGCGCGCGCGGCGATGCAGCGCTTCGTCGGCGAGCGCCTTGACCACGATCTCCGGGCCGATCCCCTGCGGGTCGCCCATGGTGATCGCGACGGTCGGCTTGACGGGCTTGGCCGGCTGCATCGCGTCAATCCTAGGCGAAACGCCCCACCTGCGCAGCGCGGCAAGCTGCCGACACGCTCCCGCTGCGGCCTGGCGCTGGCGGCGCGGCAGCAGCGCCCCCAAGGCCCTATCATCGAACGAAACAATTCAAGCCCCGCCTGAAAGGAGCATCATGCGGCAACTCATCATCGCCTGTTCTCTCTCGGCCCGCAGCAAGAGCGCCCGCCTCGCGGAGTTGCTGCGCCAGTCCGTCGAGGAGATCGGCGACGAGGTCGAACTGATCGACCTGCGCCGGCTCGAGTTGCCCTTCTGCGATGCGGGCGCGTGCTACGAGAACGAGAACGTGGTGCTGCTGCGGCGGATGATCGAGGCAGCCGACGCCGTCACCCTGGCCGTGCCGATCTACAACTTCGAGACGGGCGGCTCGACGCGCAATCTGCTCGCCCTGACCGGTCGGGCGTGGCTGGGGAAGGTGGTGGGGATGGTGGCGGCGGCGGGAGGCGAACGCTCCTACATGGCGGTCATGCCCCTCGCCAGCTCGCTCATGCTCGACTTCCGCTGCCTGGTGCTGCCCAAGTTCGTCTACGCCTCCAAGGCCGCCTTCGACGAGGAAGGCGAGGTCAGCCCGGACGTGCAGGAGCGGATCGACGAACTGGCCCGTGAACTGCACCGCGTCGGGTCCGCCCTCAAGGACGCGCCGGCGCCGGCCGGCGCCTGAGCCGCGCCATATTCACCGCGGAATCTGCTACAACCTGACATCGCCGCGACCGCTGGTCGCGCCTGCGTGACCCCCACATGAACCGCTCCCTCACGGTCGCGGCTCGTTTCGAACGGACCCCCAGGACCCCACCTATGACCACGACACCG
>CAZZPX010000528.1:0-2934 GCA_964655955.1 uncultured Phycisphaerales bacterium
GGATTGCCGGCTTTCTTCGCGCCGCTGTACGCGCTGCTCAAGTACATCGGCATCGCGGGACGCCTCCTCGCCGCTGCGCGCGAGGCGCTGCTCATCTCCAGCGCGCTCGACAACGCAGATGGCGAGATGGCGCCTGCCGGCGCGAATTGAACTTGCTCGATATGAAGCGGCCGCTACGCTGATGGGAATCGCTCGCTTGTCACATACGCGAGGAGGACGCCATGCAGGAAGTCAACCTGTACGTCTTCGGCGGGGCCTTCGCCATCTACACGCTGGTGA
The DNA here is from genome assembly GCA_964655955.1 of uncultured Phycisphaerales bacterium. Lineage (GTDB taxonomy): Bacteria > Planctomycetota > Phycisphaerae > Phycisphaerales > JAGLTS01 > CAZZPX01. Next base: position 280 of record CAZZPX010000528.1, read on the forward strand.
TCGTCGCGGTCGGCCTGTGGTCGGCGAGGTACGCGCAGGAGAGCGATGAGGATTACTTTCTCGCCGGCCGGTCGCTGGGCAAGTGGATCGCCGCCCTCTCCGCCTCGGCCTCCAGCGAATCGGGCTGGGTGACGCTGGGCCTGGTCGGCTGGGCCTACGCCTCGGGCTACGCGGCGTACTGGATCATCCCCGGATGTCTCATCGGCTACATGTTCAACTGGTGGGTGCTCGCCGGTCCCATGCGCGATCGCGCGGTCGAGACGGGCGCGCTGACGCTGCCGGATCTCTTCGCCAGCCACTATCGCGAGAAGCTGCCGCTCCTGCGCATACTCAGCGTGATCGTGATCCTGGTGGCGATGACGCTGTACGTGGCGGCGCAGCTCAACGCCGCGGGCAAGGCCTTCGCCTTCTGCTTTCCCGAAGTCAACTATCGCTGGGGCGTGATCATCGGGGCGGCAGTCGTGCTGGTGTACACCGTGAGCGGCGGTTTTCGCGCCGTGTGCTGGACGGACTTTCTCCAGGCGCTCCTCATGATCACGGCCCTGGTGATCTTCCCCGTCTACCTGCTGGCGACGCAGGGCGGGTACGGTTTCATCGCGGAGACGCTCGGCGAAGAGTCGCCGCAGATGCTGCGCTGGCTGCCGCAGTTCGAGGCGGGCGGGGCGACGGGCGCGGCGCTGCTCTTCGGGTTTCTGCTCGGTCACGGCGCGCTGGGGATCAACTTCGGCTATCCCGGGCAGCCGCATGTGCTGGTGCGCTTCATGGGGCTCAAGGAGCGCAAGAGCGCGCGAGCCGCGGGCGTAATCGCGGTGACGTGGGGGCTGTGCGTGTACTGGGGCGCGGTGACGGTGGGCCTCTTCGCCAAGGCGATGCATGAAGGCGGCGCGGAATGGGCGAACGTGCTGGGCGCGGAGAGTGAACTGGGTCTCGTCGCGTCGGCGATGCACATGCTGCCGGAAGTCATCGGCGGGCTGGTGCTCGCAGCGGTGCTCGCCGCCATCTGCTCGACCGCGGACAGTCAACTCGTCGTCGCAGCCAGCGCCGCGGCGAACGACATCTACCATCGCCTCTTCGGATCGCGGCGCAACGCCACGCGCGCGGAGAAAGCGCAGCGCACGAGGCTGGCGCATTCGCTGATCAATCGCGGCACGGTGCTCGCGCTCGGCGTGATCGCGCTGCTGCTGGTGATCGATCCGGATGCGGACATCAAGGTCTACGAATACGTGCTGACATACGGCTGGGCGGTGCTGGGCGCATCCTTCGGCCCGCAGGTCATCCTCATGCTGCTCTGGCGCCGCTCGACGTATGCGGGCGCGGTTGCCGGCATGCTCACGGGCTTCATCCTGGCGATCGTGTGGAAGCTGACGTACATGGATTGGCGCAGCAGCCTGCCGGATCCGAATGCGGCGCTGGAGGTGTACAACCTGCCACTGGCGTTTGCAGCGGCGCTGGCGGTCAACGTGGTGGTCAGTCTGATAACTTCGCCTGGCGAAGACGTCCGAAGCGATGCGTAGCGCTGTCGCGTGCCCGGGGCGGAGGCAGGCTCAGGGCGCCCAAGACGCGCTGCGCGCCTCAGATAAATGCCTGCGGCGGATACCGCCAAACTCGGAGAGATCCGTACGAGTTGCGCGAAGCGCGCCTCGGCGCGCTCTCGCCGCTACAGCGCAGCACGGCTACCATCCCGGCGGGTGGAGCCCGCAGCGAGTTGTTTCGTGGGGGGGACGGATCCGCTACACTCCCATTCTGCGCTCGTTTCCCGGTGCAGCGAGGTAACAGTTTGAGTCAGCAGTCGGACAGAGGAGCCACGACACTTTCGTGGCGGGCGTTCCCCGCCAACCAGCGCCGGGGCCAGGCTGCGCTGGCGCTCATCGTCGTCGTCCTCATTGCGGCGCTTGTCTTCGTGCTGCTGCGCTACGGCGGGACAGGCTCGGCGGGCAGGGGCATGACGTCGGCACAGTGCGCGCTGTGGGCGTGTCTGTCGGCGTTGGCGCTGCTGCTCTCACTGCATCGCTTCTTCTTCCCCTCGCGCTACGAGATCGACGACGAGGGACTGACGTATCGGCATCTCTTCGGCCGCGAGCGCTATCGCTGGGAGGACTTTCATCGCTTCCTGCTTGACGAGAAGGGCGGATTCCTGATGACGACGCCGCGCCGGCCGCGCCTTCGGCCGCTGCAGGGCGTGCATCTGCTCTTCGACGGCGCGCGCGAGGAAGCGGTGCGCCTGATCGCGTCGCACGTGGGAAGGCGGGGTGAGGCGTGAGGAAAGGCTGGCTCAAGCACGCCTTCGCGGTGGACCCGCCCGGGCCCGCCGAGCCGACGCCCGAGCAGCGCGAGCCCGTCGACTGGTTTTGCCGGCAGATCGCCAGGCGGCATCTCACGGCGCCGGCGCTGATCGGGCTGGAGATGTCCCGGCCGCTGAACTTCATCGGCGCGAGCGCCATGCACTTCTTTTCGCCGGCGGTGTGGGCGATCGCCAGGCAACAGACCTTGAAGAACTACAACGAGTTCGCGCGCTTCCTCGAGCGGCGCGGCTCGATCGACTACCTCTGCTCGCGCATCGAGCAGTTCGAGAAGGAATACGAGCGGCAGGCGCAGCGACCCGGCGCGGGCGATGCAGCCGCGGATGATGCAGCAGGACACGATGAAGCAAATCGA
>CAZZPX010000529.1:0-2923 GCA_964655955.1 uncultured Phycisphaerales bacterium
ACCGGCGGAATCGTAGAGAGGCCGGGAGCATCCGGCGCGAAAAAGGCGTACTGGTAGCGATAGCTGGTGTGCGTGACGGTGCGCATGCGCCCGTTGATGATCGTCGTCGAGGTCTGGCTGCTGGTGCTGGGCGGGCCGAGCGAGCGCATCTCAAAGGCGCTGATGCTGGAGAGATCGGGATCAGCGTCCGCTTCCGCGTTGCTGACTGCGACGATGAAGACGAGCTGCTCCCCCGCGTAGACCGTCTCGCTCGATACCTCGGCGCGCACGTCGATTTCCTGCCCGCGCGCGGTGATGGCGAGGAGCAGAAGCAGAAGCATCGGTAGGAGTACGTGCTGCCTGGCCATGGGTGCGCCTCTCACCAGTCCTTCTCCACCTTGCTCGCGCCGCTCTGCGTGCGGGCGGACTCGCGCCGCTGTCGATCCGTACGTTCCTTCTCCAGGATCTCGCGCAGAAGCTGCTCTTCGAGCGTCTCCTCGCCGGGCTCATCGCTTTCCCGCCATTCCTGCTGCATCGCGCCGCTCTCCTGGGGCTGCTCTTGTGCATCCGGCTGCTGCGCCTGCTGATCGGCAGCGGCGCCCGCAGCTTGCTTCAGCTCCTCGGCCGCCTCCTGCATCCGCTGCGACGCCGTCTCGAAATCCTGCTCATCGAGCGCCTCTTCGGCCTGCTGCTGCGCTTCACGCGCGCTCTCGAGCTGCTCGCGCTGCTCCCCGAAACGCTCGCTCGCCAGATCGGTCAACTCGGAAAGCTGCTCCTGATACGCCTGAAGCTGCTGCTGCGCCTGCGCGCGCTGCTCTTCATTCATGTTCTGCGCCTGGTCGGCGACCGAGTCGGTGATCTCCGCAGCCCGCTGCTGCTCCTCCGCGAGACGATCGAGCGCCTGGGCTGGACTCGCCGGCTGCTGGTCGGCCTGCGCCCCATCCTGCTGTTCACTGCCCGCCTGCTCGTCCTGAGGCTGCGGCGCTGCCTGCTGCTCGGGTGCAGCGGGCTGCGCCTGATCGCCAGGTGCAGCGCCGTCCTGGCCGCTGTCACCCTCTTGCGGCTCGCCTTGTCCGCCCCCTTCGCCTTGCTGGCCTTGCTGCTGCTGATCCTGCGGCTGCTCGTTCTCCTGCTGCAGCACTTGTTGCTGCTGCTGTTGCATCTGCCGAATGGCGTGGATCTGCGAGCGCAGGCGTTCGAGGTTGCGGGCCGCCTGCAGGTCCGCGGGATCGAGATCCAGGGCGCTGCGAAAGGCCTGGGCGCTCTCTTCGAGCAGCGGCAGCGTCTGCTGCGGATCCTCTTGCGGCGCAGCCTGCGTCTGCTGAAGAAGCGACAGGCCGCGGTTGAATTCCGCCTGTGCCCGCAGCGGCTGAGGCGCAGGCGAGGCTGCGACCCGCGCAAACGCCTGGGCCGCCTCCTCGTAGCGCCCGAGCCTGTGCAGCGCGCAGGCGCGGTTGTACTGCAGCAGCGGATCCGCCGGCGCCTGCTGCGCCAATTCGTCGTAAGCCCGCAGCGCCGCTTCGTAGCGGCCGGCGCGATAGAGTTCGTTGGCGTCGGCGATGCGACCGGGCGGGGCCGCATCGGCGGCAAACGCGCCTGCCGCCGCGACGGCGGTGAGCAGCATGACGGCTGAGAGAAGTGCTCGTCTCATGCGCTGGCTCCCTTGCGACGCCTTTCGCTCAGGCACATCTCGACGCACAACAGCACCAGACCCGCGGCGAGGAACAACTGGTATTTCTCCTCATAGCGCATGACCTCCTCCGCCTCGATCTCCCGCTGCTCGGCCTGGCGCACGAGATCAGCGTAGACGCGGTCAAGATTAATATTGCCCGTCGCGACGTGCAGGTACCGGCCGTCCGCGGAGGCGAGCGCCGCTTCGCGCAGCGCATCCCCGTGCAGCCTGCTGCGGACGACGTCGCCCTCGAAGGTGAGCGGCTGCGTCCCGCTCCTGCCGTCGGACACGGGAATGATGCTGCCCGTTTCGTCGTCGCCGAGGCCAAGCGCGATGAGCCGCACGCCCATCTGCCGCGCCTTTCCCGCAGCCTCGACGGGAAAGCTGCCGTGATCCTCGCCGTCGCTGATGAGGATGATGTCGCGATACTTCGCCTGCTCCCGGTCGAAGGCGTCGCTGAGGGCGAGGCGGATGGCGTCGCCGATCATCGAACCGCCGCGGCTTACCGAGTCCACATCGAGTTCCTCCAGCGCCAGGCGGAAGAAACCGTAGTCGGTGGTGAGCGGGCACTTGATGACCGGCCGGCCCGCGAAGGCGATGAGCGCCACGCGATCGCCCGAAAGCGACGCGAGCATGTCGCGTATGGCGAGCTTGGCGCGCTCGAGACGGTTCGGCTGCAGGTCCTCCGCCAGCATCGAGCGCGAGACGTCCAGCAGAAAGACGATGTCCCGGCCGCGACGCGAGGCCGGCTGCGGCTGCGGATTCCACGCCGGCCGGGCCAGCGCGATGACGATGAGCGCGATCGCCAGGAGGACGAGCAGGCTGCGCCCAAGCGCCCTGCGCTTGCTGAATTCCCCGGCGAGCAGGGGTGTGAGCGAAGCGGAGAGGAAGCGCTGCAGCGCCCGCCGCCGCGCGCGACCCGCGTGCGCGAGCAGCAGCGCCGCCAGGGGCAGCACGAGCAGCCAGTTCAATGCTGTCGGATCCATCCAGCGCATCAGGGCGACCTCCGCAGCAGCGTCGTACCCAGCAGCACCTCGGCGAGCAGCACGAGGAGCGCGGCCCTGGCGAAGGGCATGAACGCTTCCTCGTGCTGCACGTATTCCGTCGATTCGATCCTGGTCTTCTCGAGCTCGTCGATGCGCTGGTAGATGCGGCGCAAGGACTCCCCGTCGCCGGCCCGCCAGTACTCGCCGCCGGTGTGCTCGGCGATCGCTCGCAGCATGCGCTCGTCGATGCCCGGCCCGAGGTGCACGCGCATGTCGAAGAGATTCG
>CAZZPX010000530.1:0-2915 GCA_964655955.1 uncultured Phycisphaerales bacterium
TATCAGCGTGTCGTTCTGGCCGCCGAAGCCGAAGCTGTTGCTCAGGGCGATGTCAACCTTGGCGGGGCGGGCCTGGTTGGGTACGTAATCGAGATCACATTCGGGGTCAGGGGTGTGCAGATTCATCGTGGGCGGCAGCATGCCGTCGCGGATCGCGAGCAGGCAGACAATCGCCTCGACCGCGCCTGCCGCAGCGATGAGATGGCCGGTCATCGACTTGGTGCTGCTCATGGGAATGCGCCGGGCGAGGTCGCCGAAGACGGTCTTCACCGCCAGCGTCTCCGTCGAGTCGTTCTCCTTGGTGCTCGTGCCGTGCGCTGAGATGTACTGGATGGGCGGCTCGTGGTCCGGGCCGTACTGTGACAGGTCGATCTTCGCGTCGGCGAGGGCCTCGCGCATGGATTCGACGGCGCCCCGGCCGTCCGGCTCGATGTCCGTGATGCGAAAGGCGTCGGCGCTGCTGCCGTAGCCGATCAGCTCGGCGAGCACCCGCCCCTCGGCGACGGCGCCGCGCGCCTCGGCGTGCTCCAGCGTCTCCAGTATCAGGACTCCCGCGCCTTCACCGATCACGAACCCGTCGCGCGTCTGGTCGAAGGGTCTGCTCGCCGTCTCGTATTCTTCCTTGCGCGTCGACAACGCCGTCAGCCGATTGAATCCCGTGATGCCGAAGGGGTGGATCATCGTGTGCGCGCCGCCTGCAAGCATCACCTTGGCGTGGCCGCGGCGGAGAATCTCCATCGCCTCGCCGATCGCCTGCGTCGAGGCGGCGCAGGCGGTGAGGCAGTTGGCGACGGGACCGCCCACGCCGATCTCCGCCGCCACGTGCGCCAGCGTCATGTTTGCTTCCTGCTCCAGTTCGCGCCACATGCTCAGGCTGCCGCGCGCCAGTTCCGCCCAGGCCTTGGCGTCGACGAACGCTTCCCCGCGCTCCTTCGCCGCGCTCCACCCCTTGAGATTGCAGGCGATCATGGTTTCGTGGTCCAGCAGTCCTTCCCCGGAGCCGAGGTACACCCCGACCTTCCGCGCCTCGAGACCATTGCTCACGCACAGGCCCGACTGCTTCCACGCCTGCACCGCGGCGCCGAGGGCGAACTGGGTGTTCAGCCCGGCATGCCGGTGCAGCTTCTGATCCTTCACGTAGTCGCCAAGACGAAAAGCGCCCTTGCCCTCGAGCGGCACCAGGCCGCAGAAGTCGCTGGGAAAGGTTGAGGCGTCGAAGCGCGTGTTCCTGGCGATCCCCGACTCGCCCGCCAGCAGCCGTTTCCACACCGCTTCCACGTCGCAGCCCAGCGGCGTGACCCAGCCGACGCCCGTGATGACAACTCGATGACTCATTCCGTCACACCTTGCTTCCGTTTCCGGGGCGCCTCAGGCCTTCTTGAGAACGATGGCGACGCATTCGCCGCATTCCGAGGCGCTGAACACGAGCATATGCGTCAGGGCCGCCCCGCGCGCCGGCGCGGCGCCGGCATCCAGCCCGCGCGTGGGGGTGCCCGCGTGCAGCCGGGCCGGCAGCTTCCCGTGCTTGAGACACAGGGCCGCAACAGCCAGATCAACTCCGCCACAGCCGGCGCCGCAGTTGCCGACCGCCGGCTTCGTCGTCACCAGCGGCAGGTTCGCCAGGCGCTCGCCGAACACCGTTCGCAGCGCTGTCTTCTCCGCCCGGTCCCACGCCTTCACCCCCAGGCCGGTCGGCACGATCGCGTCGATCCGTTCCGCACCGATCCCCGCATCCTCCAGCGCGTTCTCGATCGCCCACTGGATGGCCTGGCCGTCTCGCGCCGGCCCGGCTGCGAGCGCCCCGGTTTCCGGGTCCACGTGCGGGGCGATGCTCGATCCGAAGCCGATGATCTCCGCGTACGCCCGTGCCCCGCGCCGGGCTGCGGTCTCGTGCGCCTCGATGAGCAGGATGCCGCCTCCCTCGCCAATCACGCACCCGCCCGCGTGTGCATCATCAGCGTCGAACGGCCGCACGATCGCCTCGGGCGTCGCGCCGTTCCTCGCCGCGGCGAGCTTGCCCAGAAGATGCTGCCGCATCAGGTGCAGCAGGTTCACTTTCGATTCCGCGCCGCCGGTGAAGCAGACGTCGGCGTCGCCGCGCTCGATCACCCGCGTCGATTCCCCGATCGACAGCAGCGACGACGCCTCGCCGCAGGTGATCGTGTTGGACGGCCCCTGGCAGTCGTGAATGATCGTCACGTGACACGCCAGCATGTTGGGCAGGTACTTGAGCAGCCAGAGCGGCGTGAGATGGTTCATGCCCGCCTCGCCCCAGAGCTTGAGCGAGAACCGCCCCGTGTCGTCCACCGCCTTCTCAAGCGCCTCGGTCAACTCGTTGGCCTCGGCGGCAATGATGCCCGCACCGATCTGTGCGCCGCAGCGCGCCGGCGGGTACGTGGGCGGGGCGTCCGGGTCGGTGCCGCGCGTCACCAGCCCCGCATCCTGCACAGCCAGCATCGCAGCGCCCACCGCCAGCTCGATGTCGCGGGCCATGACCTTCGTCGCCTTGCGGTACTTCTTCGGGACGAAGTCCTTGGTGTTGAAGTCGCGGACCTCGGCGGCGAACTGACAATCGAAGCCCTCGGGATTGAAGGCGGAAATGGGGCCAATGCCCGTCCGGCCCGCCAGCAGACCCTCCCAGAGGGCCTCCGCGCCGATCCCCAGGCCCGTCACGGTCCCGAGGCCGGTGATCACAACCGCTCGATGGTGCGTTGAAGGGGACATACGACGACAGTCTACCGGAAAGCGTCGCGGCCCTTCAGCGGCACGCACGCGCGGCACGGCCCCTGCGCCCTCTGGCTCGGCCTGCTGCGGACCGCTCGCTCGGGAATCACCCGATAACCCTCCTCAGGCGCAACCCCGCCCCCCGATCGACGTTGACGCGGCCGAATCCTGCTTGACACGTCTCACGATCC
>CAZZPX010000531.1:0-2914 GCA_964655955.1 uncultured Phycisphaerales bacterium
GGACGGGCCGAAGTATTTATGTGCCCCCGGGATAATAGCCTTCGCAACGCTAAGACAGACGCGCGCATAGGATGGGAGGTTTACTTCGGGCCGAACTCCTGGGCGGAGGAAGAGGGTACGACCGCCTTCTCCTGCATAGGAAACAGCTACGCCGCCAACGATTGGATGTATTGCCAGCCGGGTGCGACTCAGGGATGGGGCGGCGATCCACCGGATGCTCCTTATTATCGTCTCGACCTCGGCCCCGACGATGTGCGAGTGGCGCCGAGCCAGTTCATCCTCGTCTGCGACTGGGGATCCTACTGGGCTGGGCGCTACGACCAGCAGGGACGGATCAATCGCAATGTCATCTACGGCTGGTGGCACGGCTACGAGATCGGGCAGATGACCTTCCTCGACGGCTCGGCCCGCCGACACGAAATGGGGGCAGTCACCACACAGGACTACACCTTCTACCTCGATCCCGGCAGGCATCCGCTCGGCAGTTGGCGAACCGTGTATCAGCCGTAATTGCCAGCGCTCTCCCCTCGTCGCGGTTATGTGCAACGACGGCGGCGGACCATCGCGGCTCGCCCCTGCTGTCATCCATCTCCCCGCGCCGCGGCCCACTGGCGCTCGGCGACCTCGATGAGAGTGCGCGTGTCCTCCGGATCCGTGTGCTCCACATGATCGGCAAAGAAACGCTCCTGTGCTGCCAGAACGCGATGAAGATACGTGACAGCTTCCTCGTGCCGCCCCAGGCGGCTGAGCGTCTCGCCATAGGTCGATGCCAGACGAAGCAGGCGATTCTTCTGCAATTCGTTCGCCTGGGCCGGCAATCTCTCGGGGGTGAAGTCCCAGAAGTCGAGTTCGGAGCGGATGAGCGTCTCGGCGACATCCGCCCGGCCGACCATCCCCAGCAGTTCGCAGTAGATCTGGAGAGCCCGAAGCGTCTGCTCGTGTTCGCGGCCACGCACGGTCGGAGCAAGCTCGTGCGCGAGGCGGAAGTGCTCCAGTGCGGCGGCCAGCCAGGCCGGATTGCCGTCGTACAGTGAAACCAGCCGGTTTCCCAGACGATCGTGCAACTGCAACCGCTCAAAGGTCGACAATTCCGCCCGCGGCAGCGCCGCTCGCAGCCGCTGCTCGCGGGAGAGCACAGCCTCCGCTGCTTCTTCGCTGTGCATGGCGAATGCGAGCGAGTACACCCTGAGGCGAGCCGCTTCGCGCAGGCGCGCGCCACGCTGCCACACCACGATCGAACTGAGAACTGCGATGATGATCAGGGAGACGATCAAAACGTTGCGGTGCCGGCGCAGAAACCGCCGCGTCATGTATCCGCCCGACACCGGTTCGGCGGCGACGGTGCGCTCATCCAGCGTTCGTCGCAGGTCCTCCGCAAGAGCGGCTGCCGTGTCGTATCGACGACGAGGACTGCGATCCAGCGACTTGGCGAGCACTGCCTCGATGTCGCCCCGCAGTTCCGGACGACGATCGCGAATCAGCGGCGCATGCGTGCGGGCGATGACGCCCAGCGCTGCGTGAATGGGCAGGCCCTCTAGATCGAACAAGCGCTGGCGGGCTAGCAGCTCGAAGAGGATGACTCCCAGTGAGTAGACGTCGGCGCGCGTGTTCGCCAGGGCGGCCGAGCCCGCGCATTGCTCGGGGCTCATATAGCCCGGCGTCCCCAGCACGTCGCCGACCTGCGTGCAGAGAGAAGTGGCGCTGAGTTCGCCGTCGGAGCCTCGCGCGATGCCGAAGTCCAGGATCTTGGGATCGCCCTCAGCGGTCACGAAGATGTTCGCCGGCTTCAGGTCGCGATGGATAATGCCCAGGCTATGGGCGTAGCCGACGGCGTCGCAGACCCGAACCATGAGTTCGATGCAGGCGCGATCGTCGAGATCACGCCCCGCTGCGTAGGCATCGATCGGCTCCCCTTCGACGTACTCCATGGCGATGTACGGCAGACGCCCGAACTCCGTCGCAACCGATCCGACTTCAACAACACGAGCGATCGAGTCATGTCGCAGCGTGGCGAGCAATTCGCCTTCGAACTCCAGGCGCCGGGCGGCGTGCTCCGAAGCGATCGCCAGGCGCAGAAGCTTGACGGCGACGACCTCGTCTGACGCGGTGTCGATGGCGCGGTAGACAATCCCGCTGCCGCCGCGACCGATCAGATCCGTGATCGCAAATCTGCCGATGCGACGGGGAGCATCGCTCCCGTCGGGTGACGATGCAGCCGTATTGAGAGGATTGGCATCATCGACGCGCACAGCCGAGTCGGCGCAGGCCAGCATTCGCTGCACCTCGCGACGAGCTTCGCGCGAGTCGGCGCAAAGCGTCTCAACCAGCGCAGCCCGTTCCTCCGGAGGCGCTTCCATCGCCTCGGCAAACGTGGACTTGACCAGATCCCAGGTCTCGGCCTTCACCTCTCATCCTCCGCGGACAACTCCGCGCGAAGCCAGGCACGACCCGCCGCCCACTCGCGCTCGATTGTCCGCTCAGAACTTTCGAGCAGCGCCGCGATGGCGCGGCAGGTCAGGCCCCGATACATCTTGAGGCGGATTACCTCTGCCATGTGCGGATCTCGCTCCTGAAGCTTTCTCATGGCTTCACGCACGGAGTCCGTCGCCGGTCCGCCGGATTCCGCCGCAGGTTCATGGCTGTCGAGCGAGGCTCGGCCCCGCCCGCCACCCCGTTTGAGCGCCTTGCGCTCCCGGCCGTAGTTCGAGAGGACGCGGCGCATCATGACCACCGCGGCCCCGAAGAAGTCATCGGCTCGATGCCAGGTGCGCCGGCGCTGCCGGGCGAGACGCAGAAATACTTCATTGACCAAGGCGGTCGGACTGAGCGTGTGTCCTCGTCGTTCACCGCGCAGCAGCCGCCCCGCGCGACCGCGCAGGGCTTAGTAATGCGCCGGCGTAAGCGACTCGAGATC
>CAZZPX010000532.1:0-2913 GCA_964655955.1 uncultured Phycisphaerales bacterium
TGAACGACGCGCCGCCGAATTCGAGCGTGCGCTTCGAGATGTCGGGAAAGAGATCCTCCGCGACCGCCGCCCCGGCCCGGTACTGGTACGAGACGATGATCAGGTACGCCCCGATCAGGGCGAGCGCGCCCAGTACCTGCGCGGGGCGCCCGAACCGCACCTTGAGGATCTCCGGCACGCTGTCGGCGGGAATGCTGCGCACGCGCGGCGCGAGAAAGGAGAGAGCGATGATGCCCAGCGCTCCGGAGAGCGGCAAGAACAGGGCGAGCGCTCCCACGCGGTACGCCATCTCGGTATTGCCGAAGATCGAGCCTGTGCCGATCCACGTCGCGACGAGCGTGCCGACCAGCACGCCCGGACCCAGCCGCCGGCCGGCGAGCGCGAAATCCTCACCGGATTTGATCCTCCGCGCGTGGTAGACGCCCAGTCCCGTCAGTCCCCCCAGGAAGATGAGGATGAACCACAATGCGTACGTGTGCGTGTCGGCGGATCCGTTCATGAACATCCACTGTACAGGGTCGCGACGCGGGCGTCCCTGCCGGCTCGGGGCGACGTGCAGCCGAACCTCGTCCGGCGGCTCGCAGTCCGCTGTCCGAAATGGCGCGGAGCGGCGGGCACGAACAGGCACTTATGGCGGCGGCGCTGTTGAGTCCCCCCGCCAACGAGATAGCATGATGAGCGCTAAAGTCTCTTTCCTCACCTCCAGCGGAGGCTCATCGGACGAATGACCCAACTGTTGATCGTCATCGTGATCGCGCTGGTGCTGGGCGTGCTGGGCATCATCGCCTTCATCGTGATGCTGGCGCGAAACGCCGCCGAGCAGCGCCAACAAGAACTTGACCGCGCCATGCGCGAGCACGGTCTCAACACGCTGGAGAAGGAGGCATTCACCGAGCGCCTCGCGTGGATCGAAGGGTTGAGCCGACTCAACGGCGGAACCAGGAACGTCAAGATGGCGTGGCGCGGCGACTGGAGCGGCCACCCCGTCGAGTGCGTTCACCATCGCTACGTCGTCAGCACCGGACAGACCACCTCCGTCGTGCAGCACCGCCTTGTCGCCACGCCCGTCCCGGCCAACTGGCCCTACCTGCAACTCGGCGAGGAGAACATCTTCACGCGCATCGGCTCGGCGCTGGGCGGCGAGGACATCCAGGTCGAGGACGAAGCCTTCAACAAGCGCTGGCGCATCCGCACCGAGGATGAAGCCTTCGCCATCGTGCTGCTCGTGCCGGAATTGCAGCACCTGCTGCGCGATGCGCCGCGCGGGCAGCAGTGGTTCATCAGCAACGGCCGGCTCGTGCTCCTGGAGCGCGGCGAGTTCAAGCCGGAGGCGACCCAGCGCCTGCTGGATCTGCTCGTCGAGTTTCGTCGGGGCATTCCCGAGGAACTGGAGTCCTGGCAGCCCAGCGACGCCGGCCGCTTTGACGTGAGCGACGTCCTGGAAAGGGAAGGCGATGAAGCCTGATGCAGACAACGCGAAGCTGACGCACACCGACGAGCGCGGCCGCGTGCGCATGGTCGACGTGGGAGACAAGCCCCCGCTGCGCCGCCGCGCCGTCGCCGAGGCGCGTTTCCTCGCCGCCCCGGCGACGCTGGCCGCGATCATGCAGGGGGACCTGCCAAAGGGGGAGGCGCTCGCCGCCGCGCGCATCGCGGGCATCGCCGCCGCCAAGCGCTGCGATGAGTTGATTCCGCTCTGCCACACCTTGCCGCTTGACGCCGTCGAGGTGAACTTCGAGCTGCGCGAGGACTGCATTCGCATTGAGGCGGCTGCGTCCGTCGTGGCAAAGACAGGCGTCGAGATGGAAGCGCTCACCGCCGCCTCCGTCGCGGCGCTGACGCTCTACGACATGGCCAAGGCGATCGACAAGGAGTTGCGCATCGAGGGACTGCGCCTGGTGCTGAAGGAGAAGCAGCCGACCTGACGCCGCTCCCGGCTGGACAGGCGATCGCTGCTCCCGGGCTGCGCAGTCGCATCCTTGCGCCTCAGCCGCCCTTCACCCGCTGATACACGATCTCCACCACCTTCGTCTTTCCTTCCGGGTAGACCAGGTCGTGGATCTCGAAGATGCGCCGATCCTGGTCTTCGAGACGGATGATCCACTTGAAGACCTTGTCGCGTTCGCCCGTGAGCGGCTCGTCCATTTCACCTCGCATCGTGATGACGTCGCCGGCTTCGTTCGCAGTGCCGTAGGCGACGGCGAGGGCTGTGTTCATATTGCTGATCCACATGCCGACGTACTCTTCCTTGAAGTTGTCGTAGCCGAACGCGCCAATGCCCTCATAGGGCCTGCCCATCATCTCGCCGGTGTGTCGCTCCATGAGCCAGCGCCCGCCCAGGGCCGGCTCGAGTTCCGACGTGCCGGTGGACTCGCTGGCCGGCCCGTCGGGTCCTGCCATCCACATCTTCGTCGTGGTTTTCCACGTGCCGGCGAGGGACATGAGTTCCTCGTGAGGTTCGCCGGGGGAGGCGAACTTCATCCAGGTCTCCATCATCTCCTGCTGCATCTGGGTCGCATCTGATTCCTGGCTCGGTTGCGAAACGGCGCGCGTGGCGAGCACGGCGACCAGAACGGCGAGCGTCACCAGCGCAAAGACGGTGCGAGGCTTCATCGGTATCTCCTTGATTGCATTGGAACTTCGCGCCTGCGGCGCGGCGAAGCGCTGCGTCTCACGGCCCGCGACGGTAGCAGCGACCTCGCGGCGCGGTCAAGCCGACGCTCCACGCCGCGATGAACGCTCGCGACCGCCTACGACGACGGCGGCGCCTGGCTGAGTTCGACGCCGAGCTGCGCCGCCGCCGCGTCCGCGGTCTGGTCGATGAGCGTGGCGATGGTCATGGGTCCCACGCCGCCGGGTACGGGCGTGATCAGCGAGGCTCGCTCCAGGGCCGCATCGAATTCCACGTCGCCG
>CAZZPX010000533.1:0-2905 GCA_964655955.1 uncultured Phycisphaerales bacterium
CTTTCCGCAGGGGTATTTCCTGGACTGCCGGCGCGACCCGGTGGATACCTGCGCTTCGTGCTACATGAGCGAGCTGATGCTGGGCAAACTGCCCTACACCGCCAATCTTGATGACCTGGCGTTCGCCTACGGCCAGTACGAGCGGCTGATGGCGCACTGGCACAGCGTGCTCGAGGTGAAGCTGCTGCGGGTGCGTTACGAGGACGTCGTGGCGGACCTGCCGACCAGGGCGCGGGAGATCATCGCCTTCGTCGACCTGGAGTGGGACCACGCCTGCGAGCGCTTCCACGAGTCGAAGCGCATGGTGATGACGCTGAGCTACGAGCAGGTGCAGCAGCCGATCTACTCGAGTTCGGTGGGCCGGGCGGAGAAGTTCGGCGAGCACTTCGCGCCGCTGCGCGCGGCGCTGTCGAAACACGCGCCGCAGGCGTGAGGCGCGAGTGCCCGGGGGAGACGGCCGCCGCCGCTCACGAATCGCTGGGTGTGGGCTCGAAGCGCGGCATGGTGCGGCGCGGGGTGACGCCCTTGCGCGTGCCTTCCGCGGTCATCGAGCCTTCGACGCCGTGGATCTTCACGGGGAAGCCGTCCGGCATGTCGCAGCGTCCCTCCATCGCCTCGCGCACGCGCTTGACGACGTCGTCGATGTCGTCGGTGACATGGAAGAGCTTGAGGTCATCCGGGCCGATGGTCCGGTACTGCTTTTGGAGCGTGCGCTCCATCCAGTCGACGAGGCCGTTCCAGTAGTCGCTGCCGACGCAGATGACGGGGAAGGGTTCGATCTTGAGCGTCTGGATGAGGGTGAGCGACTCCATGAACTCGTCGAGCGTGCCGAATCCGCCTGGGAAGATGACGAAGGCCCGCGCGTACTTGACGAACATGACCTTGCGGCAGAAGAAGTAGTGGAAGTTGAGTTCGATGGACTGGTAGTTGTTGGGAAGCTGTTCGTGGGGCAGGGAGATGTTGAGACCGACGGAGACGCCGCCCGCTTCGAAAGCGCCGCGGTTGGCGGCCTCCATGATGCCCGGCCCCCCGCCGGTGATGACGGCGTACCCTGCCCTGGCGATCCTGGCGGCGGTGTCGCGGGCCTGCCGGTAGACGGGGTCATCCGGCGTGGTGCGGGCCGAGCCGAAGATAGTGACGGCCGGGGGCAGGCCGCTGAGCACCTCGAACCCCTCGACGAATTCGGACATGATCTTGAAGACGCGCCAGGACTCCTGGGTGAGGTCGGTGTAGTTTTCCTGCGGCATGTGGTGCTCCTTGCAAGGCACCAGTCTACGCTTCCGGGATGGGCCTGCAGGCGCGGGAACACCGGCGAGGTCCCCGGCGGCCGCCGCCGGCCCGCCTGATTACATAAATACGTGTAGCAACAGCACTTACAATCCAGAAATTGCCCGAATCTGCGGGTTTTGATATACTTGGTGAATTATGACCAACGCCTCCGCCGCCACGACGAAAAAGAAGCCCCGGCGCAAGAAAGCCGGCTCCTCCGCCGCCATCAAGAACTACCACGCCGCACTGAAGTACATCTACGGCCAGGTGAACTTTGAGCGGATGCGCAAGATCCGTATTCGCCCGGAGATGTTTCAGCTCGATCGGATGCGGGCGTTGTGCGAGGCGCTGGGCAACCCGCAGGATCAGATCCGCACGGTGCACGTGGTCGGCACCAAGGGGAAGGGCTCGACGGTCGCCATGACCGCCGCCTCATTGCGAGAGTGCGGCTACGTGGTGGGAACGTACACCAGTCCGCACCTGGTGGATATTCGCGAGCGCATCGCCATTGACGACTCCTCCATCTCCTACGCGGACTTCACGGACCTGACCAAGCGGGTGGCGTCGGCGGCGAGGAAGCTGGACGACCCGGAGGGGCCGACCTTCTTCGAGATCCTCACCGCGATGGGCTTCTGCTACTTCGCGGAACAGGCGGTGGATGCGGCGGTGATCGAGACGGGGCTGGGGGGCCGGCTGGACTCGACGAACGTGATCACGCCGGTCGTGACCGCCGTCACCGCCATCAGCCTCGATCACACGCACATTCTGGGAAACGATCTCGCCTCGATCGCCCGGGAGAAGGCGGGGGTCTTCAAGCCCGGCGTGCCGGTCGTGTCGGTCGAGCAGGAGCCGGAGGTCGAGGCGGTGTTCCGCAAGCGCGCGGAGGAAGTGGGCACGACCTTCGAGGTGTGCGGCAAGGAGATCGACTTCAGCGCCCGCTTCGAGACGAGCGCCGACCTCGGGCCGCACACGCGCGTGTGCGTGACGACCGACACCTCGCGCTTCGAGCATCTGGCCTGTCCGCTCAAGGGCGAGCACCAGTCGCTGAACTGCGGCCTGGCGCTGGCGGTTCTCGACAAGCTGCGCACGCGCGGCTTCGAGATGCGCGATTACGACGTGATCAAGGGGCTGGCGAAGACCAGGCTTCCCGGACGAATGGACATGGCGTGGACGGATCCGCGCATCCTCATCGACGGAGCGCACAACGCCACGGCCATCCGGGCCCTGATCCGGGCGATCGGGGCGCACATCCCGTATGACTCGCTGATCATGATCTTCGGCTGCGCGGAGGACAAGGACGTCGAAGAGATGCTGCGCTGCATTTCGCTCGGTGCGGACAAGATCATCTTCGTGCGCGCCAAGACCAACCCGCGGTCGATGGCGGCGGAGGACCTGCAGCGGCTCTTCCGCCAGATCAGCGGCAAGATGACCCAGACCGCCGACAGCGTCGAACAGGCGATCGACCTGGCGACGCGGGCGGTCAGCCGCGAGGATCTCATCTGCGTGACCGGCTCGTTTTTCCTGGCGGGCGAGACGAAGAAACACCTAATCCAGCGGGCCAAGCAGCAGAAGCGCTGACGCCGCCTGCGGCTGAGCACTCGACCCTCGCTCCGCCTCCGCCGCCCTCCGCCGGCTC
>CAZZPX010000534.1:0-2880 GCA_964655955.1 uncultured Phycisphaerales bacterium
GCGGGCGAAGGCCAGCCGAAACGCCGCATCGATTTGGGTTTTCAAGTCCGGACCGGTCGTCGCCGCCCGTTCGGCAAAGTGCTCGGCCATGCGGAGCATGAACTTGTTGTTCAACAGCGCCAGCGCCTGCAGCGCCGTGACCGTTTCGTTCCGTTTGGCGACGATCGCCGACGCATCGGCGCAGTCGAGCGTGTCCATGAACGGGTCGGGCACGCTGCGGACGATGAACCGGTACACCGACCGGCGCTGCGTGGCCGGGTCGTCGGGATCGTGTTCCTGGTACTTGTAGTGCGGCGAGTGGTCATCCTTGAAACCGAACTCGCGGAAGCCCGGTCCGCCCATCGCCAGGTCGAGCTTGCCGGCCACGGCCAGCGTCGCGTCGCGAATCGCTTCGGCTTCCAATCGCCGGCGGTTCATCCGCCACAGGTAACGGTTGCCGGCGTCGATCTTGGCCTTCGCTTCGTCCTCGGTGCTCACCTGGCGATAAACGGCGCTGGTCACCAGCAGCTTGTGCAGCGTTTTGAGCGACTGGTCGCCGTCGCGGAATTCGGCAGCCAGCCAATCGAGCAGTTCCGGATGCGTCGGTGCGATGCCCATGCGGCCGAAGTCGTTCGGCGTGGCGGCGATGCCGGCGCCGAAGTGATATTGCCATACGCGGTTGACGATCGACCGCCACGTGAGCGGGTTGTGGCGATCGACGATCCAACGCGCCAATGCCGCGCGGCGCTGGCCTTCGTCGTCGGGATTGGAAAGGTCGAACGTCGACGGCAGCGCCGTGACGCATTGCACCGTGCCGGGGCTGACCAGTTCGCCGGGCGCGCCGACGCTGCCGCGGTGCAGCACGTGGATTTCCCGCGGTTTTCCGCCCGGCGCCGGCGTGAAATTGCCCTGGGGCGCGAACGTCGGCGCCGCGGCATAGACCATCTGCTGCGAAGGCAGCGCGGCCAGCGCCGCGTTCACCTCGGCCAACTGTCGGGCGACGTCGCCGATCTCGCTGCGCAGTGCGGCCGGAATCGCCGCGGCCGCCAGCCGTTCGCGCTCCGTGCGCAACCGCGCCAATTCACCTTGCGCCGAACTGGCGGCCACCAGCCGGGCGAAGAAGCCGCCGTCGCCGTCGAGCGGCGCGCGGCTCGAGTAGCCGTCGACCAGAAACCGCTTCGCCCACAGGCCCTGCTCGATCGAATCCTTGGCGTCGACCGCCGCGCCGGCGGCCAGGTTGCGGCCATCCTTGCGTACCTGCAACTCGGCCAGCGCGAACACGTAGTCATCGCTGCGTTTCCAAAGCCGGGCGTAGACGAATACGGTAAGCATGCCGGTAAGCAGGAAGGCCCACCATACCCAATTCCCGCTTATGCCGTTCCTCCTCACAATGTCGGCCACCAGGTTCGGGGTGTCGGCCGAAAAGGTCGTGGCCACCATGGATATGCCCAGCAGCCACCACGGCATGCGGCCGCCGGCCAGGAAGTATTCCGTGAAGTTTTTACCGGAACGGCGCGAGGACCACAGACCTATGGCCAGGGTAAGCGCGAACACGAGCCCGACAATGGCCCAATCCATGTGTGAAATGATCATGCGCTTAAAGATAATCGGCGCATGCGAAGATTTTACTGCAGGTTATCCCCGCCCGGTCAGCAGTGTGTCGGGCGCTTCCTCCCGATCAGCAAACACCTACCGGGTCTTGTATTCCAGCGTGGACTGCTTTTGCTTGATGGTAGAGATAATCTCTTCCTGTACGGCAATCTGCTGACGCTTGATGTCCTGCTCCTGTTCGTTGCGGATCAGCTCCGACTCCATTTCCGCTATCGTGGCCTTGGCCTTTTCGATTTCCTTGAGGTACTTGTCCTTGTCCTTGATCATGTTCGACAAGTCCTTGTTCAGGTCTTTCAGGATTTTCTCCTGGTCCTTCAGCTCGTCCTCCACGCCACGCAGGGTTTCCTGAAGCACGAAATCACGCAGGTAGCTCTGAAACGCCCCGAAGGCCGCAGGGTGGTCGCGTGAGGAAAGGAAGGCCCCGCCGAGGTCCACGAAAACCAGGAAAGTGGTACCATGGGGCGCCTGCCGGGCAATGGAATACAGGTCGACCGTATTGGCGCTTACCTCAGGAAGGTCGGCGTTATCGGCAAACATTTCCGGCGATTTCCGGTCGCTCTTTGCTTTGGCCCCGCCCTGCTTGCGCACGTATTTCTTCCAGCTTGCATGCACGTCGTCGGGCGAGGATTCGGGAACGGCCACTTCAAAGCCGGGCTGCTGGCCCTTGCTCATGTATTCCAGCACTTCGCGGATAACGACCTCCGTTTGGGCATTCGCCGAAACAGCGCCGAAAAGGACAAACAGGATAACGGGGAAAAACTTCTTCATAAGGTAAGGATTGCTAACGGTTTAGCGCATTATTGCACCCTGTACAACACGAACCCGGGGGGCGTTGTTCCCTTTTCCGAAAGAAGTTTGAACCTGGGTTTAGCGGAAGTTGAGCTGGGAGCGTTTCTGCTGCACCGTCTCAATGATTTCGGTCTGGATGGCGATTTGCTGCCGCTTGGTTTCCTGAGCCGCCTCGTTATTGACGATATCGGATTCCCGCTGGGCGATAAGCGCTTTCGCCTTTTCGATTTCCTTGATGTAACCGTCCTTGTCTTTCAGCAGGGATTCCAGTTCCTTTTGCAAAGTCTTCATGACCGATTCCTGAGCCTTCAGTTCTTCCTCCACAACGCGAACGGCTTCTTCATGCGCATAGTCGCGCAGCAGACGCTCGAAAGCGGCGAAAGCGGCCTCGTGGTCGCGGCTGGATACGAAGGCCCCTCCCAGATCAACAAAGACCGACAGCTTGGTGCCGTAGGGCGCCTTGGTTGCGATGGCGTACACATCGACCGTATTGGCGCTTAT
>CAZZPX010000535.1:0-2874 GCA_964655955.1 uncultured Phycisphaerales bacterium
GCTACTGGCAGTCGAATCACGGCAACATCCCCCGCGACGTCGCCCACCTCATGACCGGCGCCAACCTCATCGGCGGAACGATCGGCGTGGCGTGGCTGAACGGCGTGTGCAACAGCTTCGGCTACGGGCTGTCGCAGTCGAACTTCAGCTTCAACATGAACCTGCGGGCCGCCCTCACCGCCCACGAACTGGGACACAACTGGAGTGCCGGCCACTGCGACGGCGATGGCGACTGCCACATCATGTGCTCCGCCATCAACAACTGCAACGGCATCGGGCTGCCCAACTTCGGCGTGGCCGCGGTCAATTCGATCATGGGTTACGCCAACGGCGCCAACTGCCTCGACATCGTCGACGATCCCAACTCGGGCATCGACCACCAGTACGTCGAGGTCGACATCAGCGCCCAGGCGCAGCAGGATGACGGCACGCTCGTCCAGGCCCTCTGCTTCGACCTGCAGGTCGTCATCACCAACGACGACGACTGGACCAGCAGCGACACGACCGCCACCATCGACGGGCTGTTCTATCAGCATCCCAGCTTCGACGCTGACACGCCGCAGTCGCAGCTCTGGGGCACGTTCCCCGCGGTCGAGTATGACAGCTTCTTCTCAGCGCCGAACTTCGCGTCGCCCGGCTTTGCCGAAGGTCCCTTCGTCACGCCGAACTCGATGTCCGCGATCTACTTCGACACGCTTAACACCGGCGTCGGCACGTTCACCATCGGCCGCTTCACCGTGGTCTCGGGCTCGAACCTGAGCATCGGCGGATCGTCGACGGCGGCGAACACGCAGGGCCAGTTGCACCACTTCAACTACAACATCCCCATCTCGATTCCGACGCTGGTGCACCAGGTCGTCGAGGTGCCCATCACCCAGGACGCGATCGACGACGATCCCACTCTCGCCGGCGCCAAGACCTTCGACCTGCAGGCCGAGGCCCTCGCCGACGACGACTGGACCAGCACCGACGGCGTGGCGTCGATCGACGGGACGATCTATCAGCATCCCGACTTCGATGCCAGCGTGCCGCAGTCGCAGTTGTGGGGCACGTTCCCCTCGACCGAGTTCGACAGCTTCTTCAGCGCCCCGGACTTTGCGGCGCCCGGTTTTGCGGACGGCCCTGACGTCACCAACAACAGCATGAGCGCCATCTGGTTCGACACCATCGACTCCGGGCCCGGCATCCACACCATCGCCCGCTTCACCGTGACCGCCGGCACGACGCTCAGCATCTCCGGCACGTCGACGGCGGCGAACACGGGCGGCGAGCTGCTGCCCTTCGATTTTGAGGTCGACGTCGACCTCACCCCGCCCTGCCCCGGCGACCTGAACGGCGACGGGCTGCGCGACCAGTCCGACCTCGGCGTCCTCCTCGCCAGCTACAACGTCGACGACGGCGGCGACATTGACGGCGACGGCGACACCGACCAGGCGGACCTCGGCGCTCTGCTCGCCGTCTACAACGTCCCCTGCCCGTAAGCGGTCGTTCCCGGACGGCGGCGACGAGACGCGCCGCATGAAGCCTACCTCACACGGCCTCGCCTGCATTCCAGGCGAGGCCTTTTTTCGGACCGCCGCAACCGACCGCAGTTGTCGCAAGCTTTTTGCGATTCATCGCGGCAATCCGGCAACCCGCGCTGGCGGCGCCGCGAATAGAACGCTGCTCACGACGTCGGCCTCGAAGCCCGCCGTGAGCGGCCACGACCCGAGGCCGGGATCGGGTCGCACGCAAGCCGGCCGCGACATCGCCGGCGAGTTGAGTTTCTGGAGTTTCAGTCATGGCTCGGCCGCGTCAGTTCGTCGTTCGCTTCAACTGGCATCTGGGCGCCCACACCGTGCAGGTGTCGGCCCTGAGCGAGCGGGAAGCTCGCGAGATCGTCCGCAGTTCGTATCCCGGTTGCAGCATCGACTCGGCGCGCCGTCTGTAACGCGACGTTTCGTTGGTGAGTTCCTCCGGTTGCGGCATCGGGGGCGCGTGTTCCTCCCTTTCCAGTCGATTGAGCGCCCCTGCCCGCAGCCCGCGGTGAGTCCTCTTCACCCTCCTTCCTCTTCGTGCTTTCGGCGCCCTCAGCCCGTGCTTCGGCCCCGGCTGAGGGCGTCGCCGTGCGCTGACTCCGCATCCGGCTTCGCCTCGTAACGGAGCGTGTGCAGCTTGCCCGGCGCCAGGTTGGGGACGGTGGCGCGGTCGCCGCCGGGCCAGGTCACTTCCAGCGTCATCGGCTCGTCGCGCCCGCCCAGGCCGAAGTGGAGGATGGGGCTGCCAGCGTTGCCTTCACCCGTGCCGATCTCGACCTGGCGGGTGAGCGTCCTGTCGCCGAGCGTGAGGCGAACCTGGGCGCCGATGGCGCCGGTGTCGACGGTCTCGCCGTCGCCGATGAGCCGCACTTCGATCCAGTTGCCGGGCGGCGACTGGTTGACGTAGAGCCTGCCGGCGGTGACGAGATCCGCGTCCCCATCACGGTCGAAGTCAGCCCAGGCCGCCTGGTAGGTGGGCGGCAGTTTCTCCAGCCCGCTTCCTTGCGTCTGATCGGTGAAGGTGAAGTCGCCTTCGTTGCGGTAGAGCGCGGGATGGTTCTTCTTGCCGAAGGAAGCGTCGGCGTAGACGGTCGTGAAGTAGAGATCGAGGTCGCCGTCGTTGTCGTAGTCGGCGGCGGCGGGACTGGCGTAGGACTCCTGGTACCACACGCCGCACGTGCCCAGGTCGTCGAAGGCGTACTGCTTCGCCGGGCCGAGGTTCCGCAGGAAGCGGCTCTTGGGCTGGTCGCCGCGGCTGTCAACGTGGGCGAAGTTGCCCGCGAAGAGATCGAAGCGGCCGTCGCTGTCGAAATCGCCCCACGCGGCTCCGATGGAGTGTCCGCCGCGAAACTCGCCG
>CAZZPX010000536.1:0-2872 GCA_964655955.1 uncultured Phycisphaerales bacterium
GTCGCTCGCGGTCGTCGCCGTCGGTTCGATCGCACGCGAGGCCTTCACCGCGCCGACCGGGCCGCGTGCAGGGCCTGGTCGTAAGTAACGACGAGACGTTCATCCTCTCGAGCGGGCCGGCGACGGGCGCGGGGGAACTGGTCGCGTTCGGCATGGAGCGCATCCCCGACGATCTCATCGACTGGGCCAATTTCACCTGCCACGCGGATCAACTCGCGCAGCTTCCGACGCTGATGCGCGAAGGCGACGGCGGACTCGTCGGGCCGCAGGCAGACACCGACTGCCGCCTCATCCCGCTGGCGCTCGAGACCGATCGCCAGTACCTGCGCGATCTGTTCGACGACGACACGGGAGACGCGACGGCCTACGCGGAGCTTCTCGTCGGCGCGACCAGCGAGATCTACAAGCGCGACTTCAACGCCCGCTACGAGATCGTCTACCTACGCCTGTGGGACTCGAGCGATCCCTGGAACCAGGGCGACTCCGTCAATCAGTTGTATCAGTTCCAGGACTACTGGGACAACAACATGAATCACATCGAGCGGGCGCTCGCCCACTTCCTCTCCGCCAGATCGCTCGGAGGCGGCGTGGCGTGGGTCGGCGTCGTTTGTCACGACGAATACGGCTACGCGCTCTCCGGCAACCTCGCCGGCTACTTCCCCTATCCGATCCAGGACAACAGTCCGCAGAACTGGGATCTGATGGTCTTCGCCCACGAGGGCGGCCACAACGTCGGCTCACCGCACACCCACGACATGAACCCGCCGGTCGACGGCTGCGCCTGGGGCGACTGCACCACCGCGCCCAACGGCACGATCATGAGCTATTGCCATCTCTGCGACGGCGGCATGGCGAACATCCTCATGGAGTTCCACCCCCGCTCCGTTGACGAGGCCATCGTTCCCTACTTCGAGAACTACGTCTTCTGCGACTTGTCGGAGGAAGCGCCGCAGATCACCGACCAGCCGGCCGGCGGCTCCGTCTGCGTCGGCGCTTCGCTCGAGTTGAGCGTGACGGCGAACGGCGTCGACCTGACCTATCAGTGGCGCAAGGACAGCGTCGACATCTTCGGTGCGACGGCTTCGACCTACCTCATCGATCCTGCCGACCCCTCCGACGCGGGCGACTATGACGTCGTCGTCTCCAACGGCTGTGAAGCCGCGACCAGCGAGACGGCCGGCGTCGACGTCTACACGCTTGCCGCCGACCTTGATGGCGACGGCGTCGTGGGGCAGGAGGATCTCGGCATCCTGCTCGCAGCCTACGGCGACAACGACGGCGGCGATGTCGACGGCGACGGCGACACCGACCAGTCCGATCTCGGCGTGCTGCTGGCCCACTACGGCGACTCCTGCGACTAAATCGCCGGCTCCCGCCGCAAACGCGCAGAATCCTCGCGAGCCGACGCCTCCGGGCCGTCGGCTTTTCTTCGCGCCGAACTATCGGTCCTTCGCTGTAACGACTGCTGCATGCTGGCCCGCGAGTCCGCTCAGGGATATGCTGTGGCTGGCGCGCGTCCGAATCCGGATGCGCTCGAACCGGCGTGCAGCGCGCGGCGTGGACTCTTCATGAGAGTCGCCCTGTAACCGCCGTCAGGCTGCACGACAGGCCCGTTCGGGCCGATGCTTCCGCTACGAAAGGACGCTCTCCCATGCGACCCGGCCCACGTTCTCGCCTTCGCTCCCTGACCACCCTCGCGCTGATGGCCGCTCTCTCCGTCGCCGCTGTCGCAGCCCCGGCCGGCGCACAGGCTGCCCCCGCAGCGCCGCCCCGGCAGACCGTCGAACTGCACCCGGCTCATCTGGCGTGCCGAGGCGCGCTGGCCCTCACGGGCGAGGCGGCGCTTCTGGAGCAGGCGTCCGCGGCTGCGCTCGACCTGCGCCTGCCCCTGCCCGACTCCTCGCAGGTGTCGCTGCTGCTCCAACCGCGCAACGTGCTGGCGCCCGGGGCCCGGGTCGTCGTGGGCTATGCCGATGGCGATGTCGCCGTCGACCCGCCCGCGATGCGCTACTTCGCGGGCACTGCCGCGGACGATCCAGAGTCGCTCATCGTGCTGGGCGTGCAGGCGGACAGCATCCAGGGCGTGCTCGTCTATCGCGGTCGCACCTACAGCCTGTCGACCGGGCCTCACGGCGCGGACAGGCCGCTCGTTGTGGCCGATCTCGCGGCGCTGCCGGCGGATGCGATTCGCTGGGCGCCGTTTGAGTGCCGCGTGAAGGACTTGCTTGACGGTCCCCTGACCCCGCCGCCCGCGCGACCCGCCGGCGGACGCAACGACTGGCCTTGCCGCATCGTCAAGGTCGCCGTCGATTCGGATTGGGAATTCACCGATCGGTTCGACGGCGACACGGACGCATCGGCGGCCTACGCGCTGCTGCTCATGACGGCCAACGCCGAAATGTACAGTCGCCATCTGAACCTCGGCGTGGAGGTGAGCTATCTGCGCATGTGGGGCGATGCGAACGATCCCTGGGACGCCGACCAGATGGGGCCGCAGCTCGAACAGTTCCGCGACTACTGGAACGCCAACATGCAGGGCGTCGAGCGCAACGTGGCGCAGTTCGTGTCGACGCGCCCGCTCGGCGGGGGCGTGGCGTGGGTCTCGGTCGTCTGCAATCAGTACTACGGCTACAGCGTCGCCGCCAACATGGCCGGCCACTTCCCCTATCCCCTGGTGGATCATTCGCATCAGAACTGGGACATCATGGTGTCCGCCCACGAACTGGGCCACAACTGCGGCGCGCCGCACACGCACGATCTCAATCCGCCCGCCGACGGGTGCGGCCTGGGCGACTGCAGCAGCGCTTATGGCGGCACGATCATGAGCTACTGCCACACCTGTCCCGGCGGCATGTCCAACATCGCACTGGAG
>CAZZPX010000537.1:0-2869 GCA_964655955.1 uncultured Phycisphaerales bacterium
ATTCGCATTTTTGCCCGGCAGCGCGGATCTGCGTTCGTAGAATCGCAGTGCTGGATGCGCTTGGCGCATCCCGAAGCCGCAGGCGTGGCGTTACGTCTGCCCCGGCTTCGCCATCCAGGAATCGTAAGCGAGGCGAGTGCTTTCATGAATCTCAGGGCAAGCCGTTCCCGCCAGTTCCTCAGCCGCCGCCCCTCCCGCGCCGGCCGACTCACCCGCAGCGTCCTGTTGCTGCTGACCAGCGTGTCGCTCGGGGCGACGCTCGCTCCGGCACAGGCGGCGCAATCGTCGCCATCGTCAACGGTCACCGTCGCCGACTGGGCGCGGGAGATCTGGAGCAGCGCTACGGAGCACGAGCACGGGGCGGACCACGTCTACGCATTGCTGCGCGAGGTGCCCGCCGACCACACGCACCTGGGCGTGCGCCGGATGCAGGAAGCCGTGGCGCGCTGGGAGACGCACAGCGAGCAGATCATCACCGCGCGGGCCGAAGGTCGCGCTGCGGCCCTCGAAGAGATGAACGCTGCGTTCGCCGAGGCGGACTACCGCGAAGCGCTGCGGGCAGCGATCGAGTTGCAGGATCTCTCGAACGACGCGGCGGAAGTGCTGGGCATGGAGGACGTGCAGGCGGCGATCGCCAAGGCTGTCGAACTGGCCCACGAGACGGAGCGCAACGGCAAGATCCTCGAGGCGCTGGACTGGTTCCGCCGCCTGGATCTGCTCCATGAAGCGCAGCGCACGTACTTCGAGGACGTGCTGCGCGTGGCGGAGCGCGTGGGGCTGCTGGCGTACTACACGCCCGAGCGCCTGCACGATTTGCGCAACGAGTTCGCCATTGCGGAAGGCGAGGAGCCCCTGCCGGAGTACAACCGCTCGGGCGACACCTGGCATGAGAAGGTCCGCAATGTCAGCGAGTCGATGCTCGTCGACGCCATCTCCACGGCCAAGAACAATCACATCGACGGCGTGACCTTCGGCGAGTTGGCGCTGGGCGGGCTGCGCGGCATTCGCACGCTGGTGACGACCGACGACCTGGCGCTGGCGTTCCCCGGATTGGAGAACGAGGCCGACCGCGATGCGCTCATCCAGTTCCTCGACGCCAACATCGCGGCGCTGCAGGAAGATCCGAAGATCGGCCGCAGCGACTTTCGGCGCCTGCTCGAATCGCTCCTGGAGCGCTCGCGCGAGACGGTGGCGCTGCCTGAGCGCGTGCTCTATCGCGAGTTCGGCAACGGCGCCATGTCGCGCCTCGACACCTTCTCCGGCATCATCTGGCCGGATGAGAAGGAGATGTTCGACCGCAACCTCACCGGCGACTTCATCGGCGTGGGCATTCAGATCGAACTGGACAATTCCCGGCAACTCCGCGTCGTGGCGCCGCTCGACGGCACGCCCGCGCAGAAGGCCGGCATCAAGCGCGGCGACATCATCCGCTTCATCGACGGCGAGTCCACGGTCGGCATCAGCCTCAACCAGGCTGTCGACCAGATCACCGGCGAGCGCGGCACGCAGGTGACCCTCTCGGTCGAGCGCGAGGGCCGAGATGCGCCCATCGACCTGGTCATCACCCGCGATCGCATTCCCCTCTACAGCGCCAAGGGGTGGAAGCGAACCGGCAAGGGCGAGACCGACTGGGATTACATGATCGATCCCATCAACCACATCGGTTATCTGCGCCTGACCAACTTCTCCCAGGAGACCGTCTACGAATTCGACCGCGCCGTCGAGGCGATGCAGGAAGCCGGCGAACTGAACGGCCTGGTGCTCGATCTGCGCTTCAACCCGGGCGGCATCTTCAGTGCCGCGACGGGCATCTGCAATCGTTTCGTGGGCAAGGGCAAGCTGGTGAGCGTCGCCGACCGCGAGCGCGTCATGCCCGCCTGGGCCATGCCCTTCCGCGCCTCGCTTGCGGATCTGCCCCTGGTCGTGCTGGTCAACGCGGGTTCGGCCTCGGCGAGCGAGATCGTCTCCGGCTGCCTGCAGGATCACGATCGGGCCATCATCGTCGGCGAACGCACCTACGGCAAAGGCAGCGTCCAGCAGGTGCGCCCGCTCGATTTCGGCTCCGCGTATCTCAAAGTCACGGAGCAGAAGTACCTGTTGCCCAGCGGTCGATCCATTCACCGCGAAGACGGCGCGACAAGCTGGGCCGTGCACCCCGACATCTCGGTGCGCATGGTCTCGGACAAGGTCGAGAGCATCGAGCGGAGCGGGGCGGACACGCTGCTCGCCGGCGACCTGGGCTGCCTGCTCAACATGGCCGGGCGGCTGAAGCGGCTGGAGAAGCCGGTGAAGGTGCGCCATGTCGCGGAGGTGCTGGCGGGCATGACGGACGCCGTGCCGCCGATCGGCGAGGCGAAGGCCTGACATCCGGCGGCGGGCCGGCCGCCCGTTGACCTCCCGCAATGCGGGCGCACCCGCGCGCGGGCGTACATCCCGCCCATGGTCGATGACGCGACCCTGATCTCGCGCTGGGACGGGCGCCTGCCGCGCTACACGTCCTACCCGACGGCCGTGCAGTTCCATCCCGGGGTCGTGGAGGGAACCGTGCGGGCCTGGCTGGCCGGCCTGCCCGAGAGCGCCCCCGTCTCGCTCTATCTGCACGTGCCGTTCTGTCGGCGCATGTGCTGGTACTGCGGCTGCCACACGGTGGTCGTGAACCGCGCGGCACCGGTCGAGGCCTATGTCGACGACCTGATCGAGGAGATCGCGCTCTGGCGCGCCGCAATCGGGACGCGACGGCGCGTCGTGCACATCCACTGGGGCGGCGGCACGCCCTCCATCCTCGGCACCGCGCAGTGGCGGCGCGCCGATGCCGCGCTGCGCACGGCCTTCGCGATCGCGCCCGAGGCCGAGATCGCGGTGGAGCTCG
>CAZZPX010000538.1:0-2866 GCA_964655955.1 uncultured Phycisphaerales bacterium
CTGGTCCTGGGGCGTGCGGACCTCGGCGGTGAACTCGACCTCGACGGTGGGGGCGGGGGCGCCGACCTGTTGGGCCTTGCGGGCGACCGCCTGCTCGACGTCCTTCTTGATCCTGTCCTTGAGCGGGCAGGCGGGGGTGGTGAGGTTGACGGTGATCTTCGCGGTGTCGCCGGCCATCTCCGCCTTCTTGACCATTCCGAGAGTCACCAGGTCGCGGTGCAATTCGGGATCGTCGACGGTCGCGAGGGCTTCGATCAGATGGTCGCTGGTGAGAGGCATCGGTCGCATTGCTCCGCTTTCGACTGCTGGGTGGCGCGCGGGGTCAGCCGCGCGGCGAGAGGGCTTGCGCAGCGGCCCCGGCTCGCAGGCCGCGCAAGGGGTGGATGATAGGCCGCCACGGCAGCACTGCCCACCGCTGATTCGGGCGCCAGCGCCGCGGAGGGTGCAGCGCCCGGGCCGGGAGATTGTATCGTACACAGAGCACCGCCTCTATCGGTGCGGCCCGCGACCATCAACCCGAGGTGCACACGCCATGACACAGACGCTCAGCGACACGCCGGCGAGAAGCGGGAAGAAGTCCACGAAGAAGACGGCGCCCAAGGCAGCCAAGAAGCGCCTTATCACGCCCGAGGACATGCGCTGCTTCATCGTCTCGTCCGATGCGCAGATCTCCCCGGACGGGGCGCGAGTTCTCTTCACACGCCAGCATCTGGGCGAGAAGAACGAGAAGAAGAGCAACCTCTGGCTCGTCAGCGCCGAGGGCGGCGAGCCACGCCAATTCACGACTGGCGACAAGGACAGTCACGGCCGCTGGTCGCCGGATGGCAAGCGCATCGCCTTCATCAGCGGTCGCGACAAGCCCAAGCCGCAGCTTTATCTCATGAACGTCGAAGGGGGCGAGGCGACAGCGCTGACGAAGTTCCCTGAGGGGACGATCCGGGCCTTCAAGTGGTCGCCGAACGGCACCTCCCTTGCCGTCGCCTTCCGCGAGAAGGAGCCGGACTTCACCGAAGAGGCGGAGAAGAAGCGCAAGGAAGAGGGGCTGAGCGAACCGCCGCGCGTCATCGATGAGGCGTATTACCGTCTCGACGGCGACGGCTTCTTCAACGGTCAGCGCTTCCACCTCTCCATCGTGGACGTCAAGACCGGCGAGCAGCGCAAGGTCTACGACAAGGACAGCATGGGCTGGTTCAGCTTCGACTGGTCACCCGACGGCAAGCGGATCGCGCTGACGACAAACCGCGATCGCCGGGCCATCCTGAACATCTGGAACTTCAAACTGCTGATCCTGGATGTGCAGACGAAGAAGACGCACGAGCTGCCGAATGTGCCGGTCGGCGTCAAGAGTTCGGTCGCCTGGTCGCCGGACGGCAAGCGGATCGTCTACGCCGGGCAGGACTCGAAGAAGACGCTGTGGGGCTGCCACAACACGCATCTCTTCGTGGTGGACGCAAAGAACGGCGGCGCGAAGAAGATCACCGCCGACTGCGACTATTGCCTGGAGGCATCGACGCTGGGTGACACCGCTGAAGTCGCTTTCGAAGCGAATGTCAAGTGGACGCCTGACAGCAGGGCGCTGCTCTGCCGCATCGGCTGGAACGGCGACGGCCACATCGCGGCCATCCCGGCGGGCGGCGGCGAGTTCACTTTCCTCACCAGCGGCAAGGCGAACTGGGACTTCGGCTGCATCAGCGACGACGGCAAGCGCCTGGCCGGCGTCATGCAGTCGCACACGCAGCTTGTGGAGGTGCAGCTTGTCGAGTTGGAGAACGGGAAGGCCGCGACCAGGGCGCTCACGAGCTTCAACAGTCCACTCCTCAAGGAAGTTCATCTCGTCAAGCCCGAGGAGAAGTGGCTCGAGGCGCCCGATGGCACGAAGGTGCACTGCTGGATCGTGAAACCGCCCGATTTCAAGAGCGGCAAGAAGTACCCGGCGGTGCTCGAAGTGCACGGCGGGCCGCACGGGCAGTACGGCAGCGCCTTCTTCCACGAGTTTCAGACCCTCGCCGCCGCCGGCTACGTCGTCTTCTTCAGCAATCCGCGCGGCAGCAAGGGCTACGGCGAAGCGCACTGCGCCGCGATCCAGGGCGACTGGGGCAACAAGGACTGGATGGATGTCGAGACCGTCAAGGAGTGCATGAAGAGACAGTCCTACGTCGATCCGAAACGCATCGGCATCATGGGGGGAAGCTACGGCGGGTACATGTCGCTTTGGGCGATCGGGCACACGCACGACTTCACAGCCGCCATCACCGATCGCTGCGTCTCCAACATGCTCAGCATGGCGGGGAGCAGCGACTTTCCGTTGACGCCTGACGAATACTGGGTGGGCTCGCCCTGGGATCGCCCGGAGAAACTCTGGCAGCAGAGCCCCATCGCGCATTTCAAGGATGTGAAGACGCCGACCCTTATCATCCACAGCGAGGGCGATTTACGCTGCAACGTCGAGCAGGGCGAGCAGACGTTCGCGGCGCTCACGACGCTCAACGTGCCCACGCGCTTCGTGCGCTATCCGCGTTCGACCTCGCACGGCATGTCGCGCGGCGGCCCGGTCGACCTGCGCATCCATCGCCTGCACCAGATCCTGGAGTGGTGGGAGAAGTACCTGAAGAAGGGACCAAGGGCCTGAGGCGCAGCTAGGGAAGCGGGCCAGTAGCCGCGCGCTTCTCTCTTGCACGCTCGTCATTCGCAATTCGTTGCTCAGCCCTGACGATTGATCGGCGGCGCGGCGCTATGCGCCGATTCCCATGCGTATCGCATAGGCGCGGGCGATCGTGCCGATCCTGCGGCGATCCTCATCGGAGACATTCAGGAAACGCAGACCGACGATGTGCTTGCGAAAGCCAATTCGTTTGCCCCACATCAC
>CAZZPX010000539.1:0-2859 GCA_964655955.1 uncultured Phycisphaerales bacterium
GGGGCGGGGCGCTGTGGTCCGTGCTCGCGCCCGCCACGACCGGCGATTCGTCCGATGAGCTGCTCGTGCTCTATCCGCCCAGTGCCGCGGCCTTCGAGGCGGCGGTCGACGAGGGCGTCCTGCCCGGCAGCGTCGAGAAATCCGGCAGCACCACGCACGTGCACCTGACAGCCGACAAGCAGGCGCTCGATGACTTCATCACTCCCGACGAGGCAGCGCAGCAATTCGATTTCAGCTCGCCCATCGTGTTGCGGCGCATCGTGTCATTTGACGGCGGCAAACAGCGCGAGGCGGGCCAGGGCGCGGGCGGGGCCAGCGGCAGGTCCAGCCCGGAGACGCTTCTCGAACTGGAGCGCCTCGCCGAGACGGTGCGCGCCTTGGCGCGGCGGCATCTCGAACTCGCCGACTTCGAGCAGAGCCAGTTCTCCGACGAGGGCCTGGCCTGGTCGCGCCGGCTGTGCGTCTGGGACATGCGAGTCGCCATCGGGCGAAGCGAGGCG
Source organism: uncultured Phycisphaerales bacterium (assembly GCA_964655955.1). Taxonomy (GTDB): domain Bacteria; phylum Planctomycetota; class Phycisphaerae; order Phycisphaerales; family JAGLTS01; genus CAZZPX01. The sequence continues at coordinate 501 of CAZZPX010000539.1, forward strand.
GTCGAGGCGGCGCAGCGCCATCGGGGGTACCTGCAGTCGTGGCTGCGCGTCGCGCAGGAGAAGAAGGAGCGGGGCCTCGCTTCGCAGGCGGATCTCGACCTGCTGCGCTACTACCTCGCCGAGGCGGAACTCTGGCTCGCCGAGGCGCAGCGCGGCTTGCCTCCCACCGGCAGCGCCGATCCGCCGCCGCTCAGTTTGGTCAACGGCTCATCCCGCTCGCCCCGGCCGGCACGAAGCTGCTGATTTCGCTTGGCGAGGTCTGATTGCGCAGTAGACTGGAATTGCGGCGGGCCTGTCCGGCTCCGCACACAGCAACAACACGAGCACGAGGAACACGTCCATGAAGATCACGCATTGCCTGTTGGCGCCGGCCGCGGTCGCGCTGGCCGGAACCGCTGTCGCAGCCCCGCACGCCGAGATGGTGACGATCACAGACGCGGCCGCGGAACGGTCCGGTGAGGTCATCCGCACGCCGCTGAGCGCCCTGCCGCTTCAGCCCGCGGAGCCGGGTCGACAGATCGGCCAGATGCCCGGGTATCCCGTGACGATGGGGGTGCACCCGAATTTCGCGCCGGCGCGCGGCATTGCCTTTGCCGATCTCGATGGAGACGGCAATCTTGAAACAATCGCCTCCAGCACCGACTCGAAGATCTACGCCTGGGACATGACGGGTGCGCTCATGCCCGGCTTCCCGGTGAACACGATCGGGCTGGCGCAGTACGCGCCCAGCGTCGGCGATCTGGACGGTGACGGCGATCTCGAGATTGTACAGCCGACGCGCGGCATCACCAGCGGCGGCCGCCTCTACGCGCTCGACCACCAGGGCGCTGTTCTTCCCGGCTTCCCCATCAGCTTCAACAACGAGAACGTCTCGAGCTGCGCCTCGCTCGCCGACCTCGACGGCGATGGAGAGTTGGAGATCATCACCCTCATCAGCGACTACCCGATCGGGTACGTGCACATCGTCGAGCACGACGGCTCGCAGTGGGGCGGCAACTGGCCCCTTGCCATGGATCACGTCCCTGCCGCGACGACCGCCGTCGGCGATCTCGACAACGACGGCTCTCTCGAACTCGTCGCCATCTCCTACGACAGCATGTACGGTCTGGAATTGGACGGCACGGTCATGCCGGGCTTCCCGCGGCAGATCAACAACGCCAACTTCAGCTACCAGTCGCCCGCGCTCGCCGACCTCGACGAGGACGGGGACCTCGAGATCGTGGTCGGGGCGCACGGCAACGCACCCGGCTGTTATATCTTCCACCATGACGGCACAGGCTATCCCGGCTGGCCCAAACTGCTGGGCACCTGGACCTACTGCCCGCCGACCGTCACCGACCTGGAAGGCGACGGCGTGCTGGAGATCCTCGACGGCCGGGCCGGCTTCGGGCCGGGCGTCCCCAGCAACTGCTTCTGGGTCTGGGACTCGGACGGCAACCTCCGCTCCGGCTTCCCGTATCTCCGCAACGAAGGCGGCGGAGCCGAGGGACCGCTCACCGTCGCGGATATCAACGGCGACGGCGTCAACGAGATTTTCACCGACTACAACATCTCCGACGGGACCAACGGCTACCTCTTCGGCGTCGACGCGGACGGCAATGACCTGCCCGGCTTCCCCCTGCGCCCGCTCGGTTTCACGTACCTCAACGGCGCGCAGATCGCTGACGTCGACAACGACGGCGACTATGAACTCGGCGTCCTCTCGGCGAGCACGTCAACGGGCGTCGCCCACGTCAACCTCTACGATCTCGAAGACCAGTACGAGGTGAACGGCCGGGAGTGGCCGACCTACCACGCCCGCGACACGCGCGGCGGGCTGTACGCGCCGGGGCTGCCTGGATGCGACGGTGATCTCGACGGCGACGGCGACACGGACCAGTCGGACCTGGGCGTGCTGCTGGCGGCATACGGCGTGGATGGCGGCGGCGACCTGGACGGCGACGGCGACACCGACCAGTCCGACCTCGGCGTCCTGCTCGCGGACTACGGCTGCGCGCCCTGACGCCGCCGTCGCACGCCTCAACTTTACCCAGTGTAAGAAACGCGCCCCGGGCGCGTTTTTCACACAGCATGAATCAGTCTGGGGTGGCAACGTCAACAAGTTGCCTGATGCCCCGACGGGTGCTTCCCCTGTCGGGCGATACCTCCGCGTCGGGGCATCAGGTCCTCGTGTCAGCTAGTCGCATGACGTTTAGAGCAGCGACTCGAGGATGTCCTCGTCGTCGTAGTCAACGTCCCCGTCCATGTCCATATCACCGTCAGCGGGCGTCTTAGGCGATCCGAAGTTGCGCCGCAACTTGGTTAGATCATCTTGGTCGACGTCGTCGTCGCCATCGAGATCCCCATAGCGATTGGAATC
>CAZZPX010000540.1:0-2839 GCA_964655955.1 uncultured Phycisphaerales bacterium
GTGATGCCGCCAACGCGGTCGACGCAACCAAACGCGTCGCCACGCGTATTCCATTTGCCATGTTTGATCCTTCCTGGAAGCCTTCGCCGCGGAACGCAGCGGGCCTGATAAGTGCAGTTGAAGATGCGATGGGTCGTCAGCGACCCGAAGCCCAGAACTGGGTGCGCGCCGATGATATGGGCGACCCGGCCAGATGTCAGAATTCCGTGGTAACGGTGCGTGTCCAGGTGCAGTGATCCGTGCGCGACTCAAAGCTGGACCGGCCCACGACCCAGAGCATCCAGGCAGCGATCAGCAACGAATCGCCCACCGAGTTTGGTAACAACTCATACATCCCACGACTTATGGAGATCCGACACGGCAGTGGTTTGCGTGACGGCGCCAAGCACGCGCCCCGCGACCCGCGAAGCACACCGTGCAGCCTTGGCAGCTGAGACCTGCGAGAGCGTGTGGTACGTACCTTAAAGATGGGATAGTCCAACTTCAAATTCCACTGGAGACTCCCAGGCCATTCTTGATAAGTCGTTGTGAGCAGAGCACTTTGGGCTCCCAGGACACCCACCGACAGGGTGACAACGCCAAGAGGCTCCCCCCGCTCACACACGATGTGCCACGCGGTGTCACGCAGGTTTGCCCATGGCACTCCGCCCCTGCACCGAAGAACACATTCAACTGGCGAACAGGTCGGCCAGTGATTTGCCTTCACGCAACACGCGACAGACGACGGACTTGTTCGACAAAGCCACATGACCCCACGGTCGCCCGACTGATCACGCGCTTTTGTATTGACCCTTCCCAATGCCGTGGCAGAATCGAGCAATGCGGTGTTGGCGAGTGCGAACCGGAAACGACGTGGCATGCGGTCATAAGTCATCCATATGGACTCACCCGCGGCCAACCGCACCACTCGCCGCCGTACGGGTACGGTACTCTGTGCCCTGCAAGACATCGAGACGTGCATTTGAACGCAAGGGGGTGTTAGAAGCCTGCGCGACGACTGCAGTCGTTGCCGAATTGTTACTATTTCCGGAGGCTCAAGCGCATTGACTCGGATGCTTTCAGAAATTTCGACCCTCGCACAAACAGAGCACAAATGCAATACAAGACAATAACCAGCGCACAGGATTGGAGAAGCGCTCTTTCAAAATTCGACAGGTATGATTTCGGTCATACATTTGATTTCGGACGCATCAGCAGCCTCAACGGCGAAGGTGATCCGATATTATTTTGTATCACATCCAACGACGGCGCTCCTGTCATTCTTTGGCCGGCGCTTCGACGAACCATTCCGGGAACGTCACTACACGACCTGGGCTCGGTCTATGGCTACAGTGGCCCCTTGGTCGCTGCGGGGACAGGAAGAGCCGAGTGCCTTGATGCGTCCGAGTTGTTGTTCGCATCGCTGAGAGAGGAAGGATATGTCTCTCTGTTTTCGAGAATGCATCCCCTTTTTTCCGATCAACTGCCACGAGAGTTGCGAGGTCATCCACTCGGCGATATCGTCATCATTGACGTGAAGCAGGGAGTAGACGACGTCCTGATGGAATACAGGCAGTCACTGCGTTATGACATCAGGAAGTCCAGAAAGAGTGGTGTTGACGTGGTTATCGACGAACCTTGCTTGGGCCTCGATGAGTTTGTCTCGATCTACCAGCAGACGATGCGAAACATGGGGGCATCTGATTTCTATCTGTTCGATCATGAATATTTTCGGAACATGGTCGAGGCCGAAGATTTCAAGGCTTTCCTTTCCTTTGCAATCTACGACGGAAAGAAAATCGGCGCGGGAATGTCGATAATTACGAATGACATCATGCAGTCTTATCTTGGCGGCTCGCTATTCGAATACCGAAGACTGTCAGCCGACAAACTGATTACCGCCAGAGAGCATGGGATCGCTGCGGGATTGGGCGTGACCGAGTATGTCCTGGGTGGTGGTTTCGCACTGAAGGATGACGCCTTGTTGAACTTCAAGAAGGGATTCTCCCAGAAGACACGGACGTTTTCAGTGTTCAGGATGGTATTCGATCAGGAAAGATATGATCAGCTTTGCAGCGACAACGGGGTCGCCAACAGTCATCCATCGTTCTTCCCGGCATACAGGGCAGTGAGTGCCAGTCACGCCAATATCTGAGGCCAACCGCGCCAGAACAAACTGGATGGATGTAGACAGGCGCGCAGGGGCTCGGTCGACAGCGAGCGGATTGAAAGTCAAATGCCGCTTGGCGTTCAAAAAAAGACGAATGGCAACGCTGGCGCCGGCATGACGAATAACTGCCTTGTCATTGAAGCGCTGCGAGGTCATTTGTCACCTGTCATTTTGAAAGCGAATTCGTATGACGCGTGACGTTGGTAACCGCTGGGGCAGACACCCGGTGGCTGGAGCCAATCATGACCGCGATGTGCAGGTTGCGGCCTCCGTGCAGGCACGTGGGCGAACTGAACCAAAATCCGGCAGTTGACCGATTCTGAGAGTCCCAAGACCTGCATGAACATCGACCCTGCGCACGTGGGTCGCGCTCACCTGTCGGGTGAAAGTGCTAGGGACCCGTCAGCACAACCCTCGGCGCACCATGCGGCGCTGCCCGTCGTGGCGCACACCGGTGCGCGGCGTGCTCGTGTTCTCGCTTCGACTGGTGAAGGGTGGGTGGTGTTAGCCCAGGCCCTGGCGTCACTGATGCCGGCCGGCATCCCGCGCCGTGACGCTGCACTTGAGGCTATTCGTCACAGGCCGACGCGGCCTGTGACGTCGGATCGCCAGCCGGTGTGGATGGTGACTACAACCTCAAGTCCGCCGCACCCAGCGGCAAAATGGACTTGACGTCGAACAGCACGGCGC
>CAZZPX010000541.1:0-2828 GCA_964655955.1 uncultured Phycisphaerales bacterium
TCATACATGTAGGTTGAGAAGGTTGTGAATGCACCCATGAAGCCGACGAGCAGGATGATGCGCGCTTCGCCGGAGAGGTGCGTGTAGCGGCTGCCCAGGGCGATGACGAGCCCGAAGAGCAGGCAGCCGACGAGGTTGACGGCGAGTGTGCCGTAGGGAAAGGCGCCGGCGAAGCGCGCCTGGACGAAACCGGCGAGGCCGTAACGCGCAACAGTGCCCGCCGCCCCGGCCACGCCGATGAGAAGCAGTTTGCTGAGCATGGGCACGTGATAGCGATGAACGCTGATTCGAGCAACCGCCCGCTTCTGCGTGCCCGGTCACGCCGAGCGAGCCGCGGCGAGCGCCTTCTTCAGTTGCCGATTCAGGCGCTTCTCCGAAATTGGAATCGCCGTGCCGAGTTCCTGGGCGAAGATGCTGATGCGCATCTCCTCCAGCATCCAGCGCAGCGTCTGCACTTCCTGGTGCCCGCGCGACTCGCCACCGGCCTGCCAGAGGTCGAGAAACTGCTCCAGCGCCGGGCGCAACTCCGCGAAGCGGCGGGCGTCGCGATCGGGGCCGGCGTCTTCGATCTTGCGATAGCGACTTGCCGCGCCCTCGAGGTAGCGCGGGAACTGCTCGAGCCATTCCCACGGCACGCGCGTGAGGAAACCCTCCGCGAGCAGCATGTCGAGTTGCCGACCGATGTCCGCGGCCGCTTCGCGCCAGGCCGGGCGGGCGCCGGCGAGCTGCGCCTTGAGCTTCGACGCCGGCTCGAAGATGCTCAGGGCGAGCCTGCTCACCTCGCGCGACACCGCCCCGAGTCGATCCCGTCCTTCGTCGAGGCGCCGGCGGTAGGCCTGCTCCGCGCGTGGCAGATCGCGCCCGGTGAGAAACGCGCGCTCGACGATTACCGCCGCCAGGTCCCGCCGCAGACGCTCCGCGCTCGTCCACGGCGCCGCGTGCATGAGCAGCGACTGCCACTGCGGCGAGTGCTCGATCTGAAAGTGAATCTCCCGGCCGTAGTGCAGGGCGATCAGTCGGCGCAGCCCGGCGTGCGTCGCCGCCTCCGCCCGCGCCTGCGAGTCCAGCAGGCGCAGGGCCGGGCCGTCTTCGCGATCCACCAGGGCCGGATACCCGACGACCGGCCCGTGCTTCGTCTGCACCGTCACGTGCTGCGGCAGCTCGCCGAAGTCCCAGTCGAGCACCTTGTCGCGGTTGAACTCCGTGTCCTCGATCGCGGCGAGGCGCTGCTGCAAGGACTCGGCGACCTCCTTGCGAATGTCGCTCAGGTCGTCGCCGCGCGCAATGGCGTTGCCCGCTTCGTCCACCACGGCGATGTGCATCTGCAGGTGCGGCGGCAACTCCTCGACATTCCACGCCTCCGCCGGCACGACCACGCCCGTCAACTCCGCCAGCGCCTCGGTCAGCGCCTGCAATAGCGGCTTCTCGCCGTTCGGCTCGACCATGTCGACGCAGGCGCGCGCAAAATCCGGCACGGGCACGAAGTTTCGCCGCAGACTCTTCGGCAGCGCGCGCAACAGGGCCGTGATCTTCTCCTCGAGAAAGCCCGGCACGAGGTAGTCGCACACGGCAGGCTCGATCGACGCCGCCTGCGTGAGCGGCACGCGCAGCGTCACGCCGTCGTGCGCCTCGCCCGGCGCCAAATTATATTCGACATCCCACTCCATCCGCCCCACGCGCAAACGATCGGGATAGCGGTCCGGCGTGACTTCCTGCGCCGAATGCTGCATCAGATCCTCGCGCGTCATGAAGAGCAGCTTCGGATTCTCGCGCTCCGCCTCCTTGCGCCAGCGCTCGAAGCGCGAGCCGTTGTACACATCGTCGGGCAACCGGCGATCGTAGAACTCGTAGATATCGCTGGGCAAGGCCAGAATATTGCTCGTGCGGCTCTTGGCCTCGAGCGCCCGAATCTCCTCGGCGAGCGCTTCGTTATGGCGAAAGAACTCCGCCTTGGTATGAAAATCGCGCTCGACCAGCGCGTGCTGGATGAACAGTTCACGCGACTGCTGCGGGTTGATCGGGCCGTAGTGCACGCGGCGGTTCTGCACGATGGGCAGGCCGAAGAGCGTCACCTTCTCCTTCGCCGTGACGTGGGCGCGCTTGCCGTCCCACTCCGGGTCGCTGTAGCTCTTCTTGACCAGGTGCGGGGCGCACTGCTCGATCCACGCCGGGTCGATCCTGGCGTTCATGCGGGCGTACAGCTTCATCGTCTGCACGAGTTCCGCGGACATGATCCACTTGGGCGTCTTCTCGAAGAGGCCCGAGCCGGGAAAGATATAGAACTTGCGGCTGTCCGGCCCCTTGTATTCGTGCTTCTCCTCGAGCATGCCGACGTGCGAGAGCAGGCCGGTCAGCACCGCCCGGTGCACGTTCTCATACTCCGCCGGCGCCTCGTTGACCTTGTGCCCCATGCTGCTGAGCTGCGTGCGAAGCTGCTTGTGAATCTCGTGCCACTCGCGCATGCGCATGTACGACAGGAAGTTCGTCCGGCAGAGCTTGCGCAGCTTGTTCTGCGACAGGCGCCGCGCCTGCTCGTGATAAAACTCCCACAGCTTCAGGAGCGCCACGAAGTCGGAGTTCTCATCGGCAAAGCGCGCGTGCGCCTCGTCGGCGGCGTCGCGCTTGTCGAAGGGACGCTCGCGCGGATCCTGGATCGACAGGGCCGCGGCGATGATGAGCACCTCCGACAGCGCGCCCTCCTCCTCGGCGGCGAGAAGCATGCGCCCCAGGCGCGGGTCGATGGGCAGCTTCGCCAGTTCCGTGCCCAGCTTCGTAATCTCGCCCTTCTCCGTAACGGCCCCGAGTTCGCGCAGCGTGTCGTAGCCGTC
>CAZZPX010000542.1:0-2825 GCA_964655955.1 uncultured Phycisphaerales bacterium
CTCGCAAAGGCGGTGCAGGATGCGCGCCGATGTCGTCTCGTAGGTTCTCATGGCAAATCAACTGGGTCCGCCGCGGCCTTGTCGCCCAACTGCTTCAGCCGCGCCAGGCGCTGCGGCTCTCGTTCAGCGAGCCAGGGATCCGTGCAGAGCAGTTCGTAGGCGCGCGCGAAGTGCGGCGTCGCTTCCTCTTCCTGTCCAAGGGCGAGCAGACATTCGCCGATCTCTTCGTGCACGTATCCGCTCGCGCCCGCGGCGCCGGCCTGTGCTTCCAGTTCGCGCTGAATCCTCAGCGCTTCCGCGGTCCGTCCGAGCGAGCGCAGGCAACGGGCGATGCACCAGCGCGCAATGCGAATGCTCTCTTCGTCGCCTTGCTCCCGCCGCACCACGAGCGCCTTGTGAAAGTGCGCGAGCGCCTGGTCGTACTCGGCCTGATCGTGCAGCGTCCAGCCGATGTTGTTGTGCAGCGAGCCGCGCCAGCGCCGCGCCTGGGGATCCGGCGATGACTCGGCGAGCGCAAGCGCTTTCATGTTCCACTCGAGCGCCGCGTCGCCGCCCTCGACGATGGCAAGCATATGGGCGGCGTCGACGGCATGGGCATCCAGCGCCGCCCCAAGCGCCAAGTCCCACGCCTGCATGAAGAGCGGCCGCGCCTTCTCGGGCTCGTTCGCGGAGTTGTAGACGCGCCCGCGCTCGAGCAGGCAACGCACGCGCGCAGTCGGCATGTCTTCGCGCAGCAGCGTCCCGGCCTCGTCGAGCGTCACGTGCGCCTCCGCGAAGTGCCGCTGCAATCCCTGCGCGCGGGCGATCTGGCTGAGCAGTTGCGCGCGGTACGCAGCCTCCGCGCGCCCCTGCATCTCGGCGAGAATGGCGCGGAACTTCTCCTCGGTGGCGGCCGGGTTGCCGTAGTCCCACTCGCCGTCGAAGTCGGGCAGCGGCGTGTCGCTCGCCGCGCCCCGTGGTTGCGTCGCCATACATCCTCCAAGCACGAGCACCAGCATGACCGCCAGGGCGGAGACTCGCATCGCTCACCGCTCCAGTGCGAATTGCAGGATCAGTTCCGGCCCCTCGCCGTACGCCTCACCGCGGTACCCGCCCCACTTGCTCACGAGACGAAAGCCGCGTTCCTCGAGCAGTGTCTGGATCTCGTCGGGATACCAGCAGCGCATGGAGATCGGCTGAACGAAGTGTTCGATCACACGATCGCCCTGGAACCGACGGTAGACCAGGTCGGGGTAGAGCACCTGCTTTTGTGGCTCCAGGTTCTGGCAGAGGCTGCTGCAGACGATGCGTTCGCCGCCCGGCAGCGTCGCCTCCCATTCCGGCACCTCCTCTTCGCGCCGCCAGCCGCGGAGCAGCTCGTTCCAGGATCGCACCGGGTTGAACATGCTCAGGACGCACGAGCCGTTCTCTGCCAGGTGTGCTGCGATGCAGCGGAGGCAGCCTTCGACCTCAGGATCCGTTTCGAGCGCCTGGAAGACGCGAAACGGGGCGATGATCAGATCGAAGCTGCGGTCGAGTCGGAAAGAGCTGGCGTCGCCGCGTTCAATGCTGTAGCGGTCCCGCGGCAGGCCGGCCCGCTCAGCGCGGCTGCGGCAGATCTCGAGCATGGCGGGCGAGAGGTCCAGGCCGTGCATGTAGCCGCAATGCCCGGCCAGGGGCACGAGGATGCGCCCCGTTCCGCAGCCGAGTTCCAGGACGGCCGCTGCGGGCGAGGGGATCAGGCGCTCGTAGAACGGCAGGTCGTCGTGAAACGGCTGGAGGTCGTAGTAGCGGGCGGCCTGGCTGCGGGTGTCGGACGGCATGCGATGCTCCGGCGGCATCTTAGCGGGCCGGGTGGGCGCGGCCAGCGGCACGGGCGACGCGCCGCCGCCCACGCTTTCGCATGCCAGCCGCTTCGATATACTGCCCGCCTGTCCCCAATCCGCCCCCGAGAGAAGAGGTCAACAGAGATGGCGAAGTACAAGATTGCCTGGATGCCCGGCGACGGCGTGGGCAACGACGTGATGGAAGCGGCCCGCCTCGTGCTCGACGCGATGCAGTTCGACGCGGAGTACATCCCCGCCGATATCGGCTGGGAATTCTGGTGCACGGAAGGCGATCCCCTTCCCGAGCGCACGATCAAGATCCTCAAGGAGACGGATTGCGCCCTCTTCGGCGCGATCACCAGCAAGCCGCGTGACGAAGCCAATGCGGAACTCGCTCCCGAACTCAAGGGCAAGGGCCTCGTCTACTTCAGCCCCATCGTGCGCCTGCGCCAGCTCTTCAACCTGCACACCAACCTACGGCCGTGCAAGGCGTACCCCGGCAACCCCTTGAACTATCGCGATGACATCGACCTGGTGGTCTTTCGCGAGAACACGGAGGGGATGTACGGCGGCATCGAGTTTCACCCGATCCCCGAGGGCGTGTTCAACGCGCTGTGCGCCCATCCGAAGATGGAGAAGTTCCGCGCCAAGGGGCTCGAGAATCTTGCCTTGTCGACGCGCATCATGTCGAAGCAGGGGTGCGAAAGCATCATTCGCCAGGCGTTTGAGTATGCGAAGAAGCACGAGCGCAAGAGCGTGACCGTGATCGACAAGCCCAACGTCCTGCGCGAGACGGGCGGGCTGATGATGCGCACCGCCCGGGCGGTGGCCAAGGACTTTCCCGGCATCGAACTGTGGGAGACGAACATCGACGCCATGTGCATGTGGCTGGTGAAGAACCCGCAGACCTACGACGTGCTCGTCGCGGAGAACATGTTCGGCGACATCATCAGCGACCTGGCCGCGGGGCTGGTCGGCGGGCTGGGGTTCGCCTGCGCCGCGAACATCGGCGATGAATAC
>CAZZPX010000543.1:0-2816 GCA_964655955.1 uncultured Phycisphaerales bacterium
GCGCGGGCGAAGTCGCCCGTCGTGCCGGGCAGCCCGCCGGGCCAGTCGACCGGCAGGCCGACGTAGAGCTGCAGGTTCGCGATGTCGTCGAAGGTGAGTTTCTTCACGTCGGCGACGCTGGCGACGCGGGCGTTCGTGCTGGTGCCCTTGACCGTCAGGCGGCTGATGCCCGTACCGCCTGCGGCCGTCGACGTCAGGCTGCCCGTGAAGTCCCTGCTGATCGTGACGTTGCGATAGCTCGTGGCGGTAACGTCGGCGGCGAAGCTCTGCTGCACCGTGAGCTTGCTCAGCAGGGCGGCGAACTGCCAGGCACCGGAGATGACGCTGCCGCCGATCCGGATGTTTCGCGCTCCGCCGGCGTTCAGCGTCCAGTCGCCCGAGACGTTGCCGCCGATTCTAACCGTGCGAGCTTCCGCGGCGGTGAGCGTGCCGTCCAGCCAGGAGTCGGCCGACAGCGAGTGAATGCCGCTGGCGAAGGCCATCTCCGTGCCCGCGTCGATGAGAGCGAAGCGGAGCGTGTGCCCGCGTCGCGGCGCGTTGCCGGTCATGCTGATGTCGGCGCCGTTGCGCACGTCGGCCAGCAGCACGGAGGCAATGACGCCGTTGCCCGTCATGTGAATGCCGTCGCCGACGAGGCTGACGCGTCCGGCGTCGAGCCTGCCGACCGGCGTGCTGCCGGTGACGCGTCCGAGCGAGGTGGCGCCGTCTCCGCCGCGCGAGGTCTTGATCTGCGTCGCGCTGCGGAAGTTGGTGTTGGCGTAGGCGATCGAATCGATCGTGATGCCCGCGCCGGTCAGCTCGATGTCGCGGTTGCCGATCGACTGCTGGATGTCCGTGCCGCTGAAATGCACGGTGGCGGTGCCGGTGTGGTGCGAGATCTCGATGCGCGTGCCATCGTCATCGGTGTAGATGACGCGGCGGGCGCTGGCGTCGCCCAGCACCACGTCAAGATCCGCGGCGAGCAGTTGGCGCTCCTCCAGGCGGTCCAGGATCGGCCGAAGTGCGCCGCGGCTACGGCGCGCGGGCGAGGCTGGGCGAGAACCGACAGCGGGCGTGAAGCGGTGGGGCATGGCGGACTCCTGGCAGATGAATCCCTCACGGCGGGCGGGCAGTACACGCAGCACCAATCATACGTCTTCTGCATCCGGGCAGCCGCTCGCGCGCGGCGAAGTCCCCCGTCCGGGCCAGGCCGGTTCCTTCGCGATCCCTCAGTCCCGCCGCCTCATCCCAGCCGCTTCAGCGCCTGCTTGAGCACGGCGAGTGCCCCGCGCAAGTGCGCAGGCGTCCCCTCCGAGCCCAGGAACGCCGGCACCGTCGCCGCCATGAGCACGCGGCGGATGTCGGCGTACTCGGGATGGTCGCTGCCGTTGCTCAGCCCCGCCTTCTTTCGCGCCGCGGCGATCCGCTCCACCGGGCTCGTCCCCAGCATCTTCTCCGGGTGGCCCCAGAAGAGGCGCTCGGCGTAGACCGCGTCCTCAACCCAGTGACCGGCGTGCACCTCAGCGAGATCGACGAGATACGCCCGCGAAGCGTCCCCCTCGCGCAGCATGGCGTTCGCCGGGTGCAGGTCGCCGTGGCACCACGACTCGCAGGGACGGTTGCGCCACTGCGTGACGATGCGGTCGGCGAGCTTCTGCACGCCCTTGATCGCCTGGTTCCACTCCTGCTCGTGCTCGATGCTGTTGTCGTGGATGCGCTCGCGGGCCCGGGCCAGCAGGCCGTGCCAGTCCTCCTGGCGCGGCGGCTCATCCACGGGGTACTTGCACGCCCGCGCGTAGAACCGCGCCGCCACGTCAGCAAAGAGCGACCACGCCTCCTCATCGAGCCGGCCGGCGAGCGGCGTGGGGCTGAACCGCTCCATCACCACCCACGCCAGGTCGTAGCCGCCCAGTTCCATGCCGTGCCGATACACGACCGGCCCGGCGCACTCCGCCGCGACGGCCCCGTTCATGCGCACCAGCCAGCGGATCTCCGCCAGGCGCACGGGCACCTTGACGACCACGTCGCGCTCCACGCCGCCCTTGTCGGTGTAGACGGCGAAGGCGGTCGCCGCCCCGCCGCGCTGCCAGTCGGTGAGAAACCAGCGCAGATCCTTGAGCCGCCCTCCAAGCGTCTGTTTCAGCGCAGGCGCGAGCGATGGCCCCAGCGCGTGGCCGCGCTGCATCACTTCCTCCGCGGGTCTCAGATCCTCTCCAGAATTGTGGGTGTTGGGTGTGGAAGTTGCCGCGGTGCCGATTGGCTCACTCATACGGTTCCTCTTTCCGTACGGATGCGTTCTTCCCGATCTCTACAGCCTACCCCGCCTGGGGGAGGAGGCAAGGCGAAGAGGCAAGAAGTGAGGAGGCAATCTCACTTACGCCCCAGCCGCCGCCCGGGTTCGGCGTCATTCAGAAGTCCAGGTGCTCAGGTGCTCACGGTGCGCATCCGAGCCGACACCGTGCGCGCAGGGGCGCTCATATCTCGTTTGTTCGCATTTTGTATGGAGAGCGTGCGAAGCGCGAGTATGCTTCCGCATCATGGCGACCGTGTCGGTTATTCTCGCTCCCCAGCTTCGCGTTCTCGGGGCGCTGCGGGCCCATGCGTCAGTCCAAGCGGATCTCGAGCAGGCGGGCCTGGCTGAGGTGCCAAGGTTCGCAGGTGCTCACCGATGACCACCTGAGCGCCTGCGCGTCTGGCGTTCGTGAGTAGAGGTTTCGCCGGCTACAACTACATCGGCCCAGGCCGGGTCGAGCGCCGCACCTACGACGCCCTCAGTGGGGGCCGGGCGGCGATCTGGATGGACTACGCCTACGACGGCATCACCGGCGTGTCCAATC
>CAZZPX010000544.1:0-2815 GCA_964655955.1 uncultured Phycisphaerales bacterium
CGGCTCGGTCAAGGGCGCCAATCGCGATGCACAGATCGCCATTTCGATCACTCCTGCTTGCGCCTCCGGTATCAGCCCGGACCTGAAGAGGCTCCTGCTAAGTACGTGGATCCTGGGCAGGGCTGCACAGCGACAGCCGCGCGTCCCCGAACCCGTCCAAGAGATGAGGAGGACAAGGCATGCACTGGACGCACACACTCATTGCAGTGGCAGTGGCGAGCGCGAGCACCGGCGCGTTACCGGCTGACATCACGAACCTGACGCAGCAGACTACGCATGCAACGATCCAGGCAGCCATCGGCGCGGCTGACGATGGAGATGTCATCGTCGTCGACCCGGGCGAGTACTTCGAAAACATCAACCTGCTCGGCAAGGCGATCACGTTGCGCAGCCTGGATCCGGCCGATCCGCTCGTCGTCATCTCGACGATCATCAACGGCGACGCCGCGGGAAGCGTCATCACCTGCAGCAGCGGCGAGGGATCCGATACGCACATCTCCGGCTTCGTCATCACTAACGGCCGGTCCGCCGGCGGAGGCGGCATGACAATCAGCGGCGCCTCCCCCACCGTCACGTATTGCACGTTCTCCGGCAACGCCTCGAGCTTTCACGGCGGCGGCTTGCTCAGCCAGGGCGGCGGCGCTCCGACGCTGCGACACTGCACGTTCGAGCGCAACAGCGCCGACCTCATCAGCGGCGGCATTCACAGCGACGGGTCAACGCTCACCATCTCCGCCTGCCGCTTCTTCAACAATTCGGCCGGCTTCGGCGGCGGCGCCATCACCGCCCGTATCACCAATGCAATGATCTCTGCAAGCGTCTTCACCGGAAACGAAGGCCAACTCGGCGGCGCGGTGTACAACAGCTACGGGAACGTCACCATGACCGATTGCGCCATCACCGCCAACAGCGCCGACAACGGAGGCGGCATCGCCAGCCGCAACGGCGAAACAACGCTGATTCGCTGCACCTTCACGAGCAACCTCGCCCGAGCGGATGGCGGCGGCATGTTCAACGACGAGAGCGACCCAGTCGTTCTCGACGACTGCGATTTCACCTCGAACACGGCCCTGGGGAGCGGCGGGGGAATCGCCGGCGTCGCCAGCACGCCGACCCTCGCAGACACCACCGTCTGGGGCAATGCGCCGGACCAGGTGAGCGGCCTCTACGACGACGGCGGCGGCAACGTCCTCAGTGAGCACACGCCGCCGCTCGGCCGGACTGGCGAGACGTGTCCCGGCGACATCAACGGAGACGGCGAAGTGGATCAGGTCGATCTCGGCGAGTTGCTGGCGATGTACGGTGAGCCGTGCTCGTAGCGCGGCGTCCGTCCCCGTCCACCCGCGCCCGCCCGGTTCTGCTCTGAATTGACATCGCGGGACGTTGCCTGAGAATTCAGGGGTCCTACACTGATGGCTCCGGTTCGCAACGCACCCGTGTCAATCCCAGAGGAGCAGAGAGATGATCACCGCTGTCGACGCTCTTGGCGTGCCTGTGGTCGGGCTGGCCGCCGTCGCACTCGCCGGGCAACCGGTCGCGGCGACCGAGGTCGAGCCGCGGACGCAGCAGCAGCGGGTCTTCTATGACTATCTCGACGAGGGCGTGCTGCGCGGCGGGTCGGTTCTCCTTCCCGCCCCCGCGGATCTCGATCTTCCCGAGGCGGACTGGGACTGGGAGACGATCTACGAGGCCGGACCATCCGCCAATCGCATCGACTATGTCTTCGTCGGCGACGGCTACACGGCGGGCCAGCTCGACGTCTACTCGGGGCACGTGCTCGCCGCGCTGGGGTCGTTCTTCGGCGAGGAGCCCTTTCTGCGCTACGAGTCGTACTTCAACGTTCATCGCGTCGACGTGATCTCGAACGAGTCAGGCGTCGACAACGATCCGACGTACGGAGTGGAGCGCGACACGGCGCTGGATATGGGCTTCTGGTGCAGCGGCATCGAGCGCCTGCTCTGCGTGAGCGTCAGCAAGGCGCGCAACGCCGCCGCCTGCGCTCCCGATGACGACATCGTCCTTGCCGTCGCCAACAGCACGAAATACGGCGGCGCGGGGTATATCTCAGCCGACCTGGCGACGTTCTCCGGAGGCAACGGCGCTGCGCCGGAGGTGGCGCTGCACGAACTGGGGCACAGCCTGGGCAACCTCGCCGATGAGTACGACTACAACGACGGCAGCAGCTACAACGGCGGCGAGCCGGGCTATCCCAACGTATCCACGCTGACCGCGGCGGAGATGGCCTCGAGCGGCGCGAAGTGGGCGGACTGGCTGGGCGAGAACGAGCCGCTCTACGACGGGCTCGTCGATACCTTCGAGGGCGCGCTCTACTGCGACTACGGCATCTATCGACCCACCTTCGCCTCCAAGATGCGCACGCTCAACCGGCCCTTCAACCTGCCCTCGGTCGAAGCGCTGATTCTCGAGTTCTACCGCATCGTCGATCCCATCGACGACGCCACGCCGAACGACATGCCGCTCTCGGGAATCGAGGTCGTCTTCGTCACGGTCTTGCAGCCTGCGGGAGAGCCGTTGCAGGTGCAGTGGCGTCTGGACGGTGTGGATCTCGACGGCGCAACCGGCGCCTCGCTCGACCTGTCGCTGCTGGACTTGCCGCCGAGCACGTACGAACTCTCTGTCGTGGTGCTCGACGACACGCCCCTGGTGCGCGATGAAGATGCGCGGCAGATGCTCATGCGGGAGGAGCGCTTCTGGACCATCCAGATCACGGATTTGCCCGCCGACCTGAACGGCGACGGCTGCGTCGACCAGCAGGATCTCGGCCTGCTGCGGGCAGCCTACGAGCTTGACGTGG